>CAMWRR010000127.1 GCA_947176715.1 uncultured Rikenellaceae bacterium
CAAACTTCTTTTACGTTGCGGGTGCAAAGATAGGGACTTTTTTATTATCTCCAAAGTTTTTTGAGGTTTTTTTACGCCCTATTTCGGCATCATCACCTCAACGTTCTAACAGCAAGGTTATTATCGCATAAAAAATCTACCTGTCGAGATTATCCAAAGCCACCGCATACGCCCCTATCGATATGGCCCTGCTGGTACCTATCCTTGAAAAGCCCACGCCCAGACGCAAAGCGGCATCGTATCGCACCGTCTTGTCGGAGAACGGGACCTTGGCTACACGGACGTCGCCTTTAAGAAATTCGTTAAGCTCGGCCTCGTTATCGAGGTCATAGACACTCTGGCACAGGCGCGCCACACCCGACGAGGCGAATTGCGAACGCACCTCATCCAAAGCCGCAGGCATGAACAGGGCACGGGCTCCGGCCACCCCGCCGCCTATGACTACGACGCTGTCCGTAGCGGTCATGATATTGGCGAGGGCATCTCCCAACGAGCGGCCCATGATGCGATAGGCCTCGAGGGCGGCATCGCGTCGCGGCCCCTCCTCTTCGAGACCGTAACCGTATATCTCCTTTGGGGTAGGCGCCTTGTCGACATCCATACCCATAATATCGGCATAGAAGCGTCTTACCGCCCGTATGCTTACCAGCTCCTCCATATTGGTGTCGGGGAAATATCTGTTGCTCATGTTCCACACCTCGGCAGCTATGCCGTTATCGCCGGTGTGCAGCTTGCCGTCGCACACTATGCCGGCGCCGAAACCCGTGCCGAGGGTTATGCCCACGAGATTGCGGAAACGCCGTGGCGACGCCGCCGCTTCGAGACGTCCGTTGAGCCACGGAAGAATACCGGCCGTAGCCTCGCCGTAGGCATATAGATCGCCGTCGTTATTTATATAGACAGGCACCCCGAACATATCGCTCAACATGGGGCCGAGCGCAACTCCGCCGCGGAAAGCCGGAAGATTGCCCAGATCGCCGATAACGCCGTCGCGATAGTAGGAGGGACCCGGAAAGGCGAAACTGATGGCCGCGGGACTCTCTCCCAAAGAGCGTTCCACATATCTGAATCCGTCGACGATGCCCTTTAGACACAAGTCGAGATTGTGGCCGTTGGAGGGCACCGTGAGGGGAGCCACCGCCTGTGCGCACCCCTTTATTGCCGAAAAGACGAAATTGGTGCCGCCGGCATCGAGCGTCATAACCGCTCTGCGATCGTTTGCATAGCTTGTCATAAGAATATCTTTCTGCAAAAATAACATTTTAATGCAAGACCGGGAAAGATAGCGGAGACAAACATGGTCTGCGCGGCATCTATTATATGTACAGTATTGTCCGAACCCGCATTATTTACTATTTTTGTATAAAATATAACACCAAACGCAATGCCGACCCCATTCGACATAAAAGACGAGTCCGATTTCATCAAAACGGCACTCGACACCTTCCGCTTTCAATACGAACGGTGCGCACCGTACAGGCAGTACGTCGACCTGATAGGCACAGACCCCGCATCGGTGACGACGCTCGAGCAGATACCCTTCATGCCCATATCGCTGTTCCGCACGCACCGCATATCGACCGAGCCGGAGGACGAGATAGTGTTCACCAGCAGCGGCACCACGTCGACGCAGCAGAGCCGGCACCACGTGGCCTCGGCAAAGATGTACCGCGAATCGTTCACACGTGCCTTCGAGATGTTTTACCGTAGGCCCGAGGAGTGCAACATATACGGGCTGTTGCCGTCGTATCTCGAGCGCGAGGGTTCGTCGCTGATATATATGGTGACGGAGCTGATAAGGCGTAGCCCCGACGGCGGATTCTTCCTCTACGACCACGCCGAGCTGGTACGCAGATTAGAGGCGCGCGACCGGCGACGCATGACGATACTGTTCGGGGTGGGATTCGCCCTGCTCGACCTGGCCGAGGAGTATCGCCTCGATCTGGCGGACGTGATAGTGATGGAGACGGGCGGCATGAAGGGACGGAGACGCGAGGTTCCGCGTGCTCAGATGCATGCCGTGTTCAAAGAGCGTCTCGGCGTAGACAGGGTACACTCCGAATACGGCATGTGCGAGCTACTATCGCAAGGCTACTCCTCAGGAGACGGCATATTCTTCACCCCGCCATGGATGAGAGTGCTCATACGCGACGAGAACGACCCGTTCACCTACCGCCACGACGGACGCCGCGGTTGCATCAACGTGATAGACCTCGCCAACCGGCACAGCTGCTCGTTCATACAGACCGACGATCTCGGCAGGCTCACCCCCGACGGCGGATTCACCGTGGAGGGACGCAGGTAGGGAAGCGTGCTGAGGGGGTGTAATCTGTTGTTGGAGGAGGTGGACGAAAACACAAAACAGAGACGATAACCGACCTCACGCCTCAAGATGGCGGCTGGCGGAAGATATGATATAAACGACACGACCTCAGGTAGAGAGCATCAATACCGAATGTTCGAGTATGTATCGCATGTCTTTGTCGCCGATACGGAATTTATCCCACACTTCAGAGGCGTGTTCAAATTCCATAAGCTCGTATTCGTCCGGCACTGTCTGTGGCTGAATATCCACTCTGTCGAAAATATATTTGCCGTCCCAATCGGGTCTGGTCGGCAGGATGAAAAGAGAACGGCTAATGTTATCCAAATAATAGAACCGGTCCGTTTCCGGATAATAAAAGCACAAGTCGAAACCCACTATATCGTCGGACGAAAGAGCTATCAGATGATCCCACACGTCCTTGGTATCGGTGTAACCGCCGGCCTCCTCACGGTCAGACAAGTTCCATCCCAACTCGTCTTCGTAGAGATCCGTCTTTGGCATATCCGGCAACGGATACCAAAAATTGCGTAAGATTACTTTTCGTTGTTCCGGTTTCTCTGTCATTGTATCTTTTTTCAAAGGGGTTTTAAAATATTCTTAGCATTATATTTAAGTACCTTGTTTACAATGCGCATATAAACACATTACCTTACTCTTCTACCGAGATGCGGTCTGTTTTTCTAAGTAGAGAGCATCAACACGGAATGTTCGAGTATGTATCGCATGTCTTTGTCGCCGATACGGAATTTATCCCACACCTCAGAGGCGTGTTCAAATTCCATAAGCTCGTATTCGTCCGGCACTATTTGTGGCTGAATCTCCACCCTGTCGAAGATATATCTGCCATCCCAGTCGGGCTCGGGAGGTAGTATGAAAAGAGAACGGCCGATATTATCTATGTAATAGAAACAGTCGGCCTCCGGATAATAGAAGCACAGATCGAAACCCACTATATCGTCGGACGAAAGAGCTATCAGATGATCCCACACATCTTTGGTATCAGTATAGCCGCCGGCCTCCTCACAGTCAGACAAGCTCCACCCCAACTCGTCTTCATAAAGATTAAGATCGGTCCGTCCGGGTCGCGGGGCCCAGAACTGTTTCCGGATCAATTTCCGTCGTTCATTAATTCCCATATTTACTTAATTTAACCGATTCACGTTTTAACTCAAACTCAAACAGAGGACATTAACCTCCGCCTTTCGTATTTTATTGCATCATATCTTATTTACGTAGCTTCTTGACGACATGTTTAGCATTGTATTTCAATGCCTTATTTACGAATCGCATATAATAACGGTTTACCGGCTTAATGTTTTTCGGGTCATGAGAGACACGACCGTAATCGCCTTGCCCATTTCTCGGCCAACTATGCATGTGTGTCCCTTCGGGCTTCGGGACACCGTTTTTGTACGATACGGTGAACGGTTTAAGACTTCCGTCAGGATTGTACACCATATCTATCGAAGTTTTTATACCGCCGTTCTTATCATAAAATGCAATATTAGTGATTTGTTTCGTATTATTAGGTTTTGTTATATAATAAGTTCCCGATGTGAAAGAGTTCATCGGTATAGATTTATTCTTTTTACCAATAACGGTTAGGACTTTTATTCCGCCAATATCTCCAACCGCTCTAAACAAGTCTTTCAAGAACTTATTGAGTGTCCCTGATAAATAAGCGTCTCTTGCCCCATTACCTCCCATAACGCATGTAATTTAAATATGGATTAAAAAAATGAATCGCTTCCGGGAAAACCTTTTCTTCTCCAGGAATAATTCTGCCGTACCGCAACACCGATACAGGACTCAGTCTATCTATAGCCTCCCTGTAACCATGGAGCCATAATGTTTGTGCACGTTTATCTCTTACCGGAATACATGTGCTATTTACAGATATTACGGAACCGACAGGTTGACCTTCAAAAACATAAGAATAGCTTTGTGGATTGATCCATACCACATTAGGTATTATCTTGACACCTCCCATTTGCAGATAACGAGCAATCACCCGACTATCATATATGTTCCGCAACACTACCGGGAAAGGATAATTTGCATAAACCGAGAAATCGGGTCCGATTACAAAATCGGCACTTCTGAGAAGTGCGAGATAATTACCGGGATTACGTTTAATACATACAAAACGATAATCATCGGTATAAAAATGGACAAAGAAACCTTTAAGCGTTCCTGTCTTTCTATATCGACTCCGCGCTTCGTGAAACGGAAGAGGTAATGAATCCGTTTTTTGCGAAACCGATTGCGTGAACGGTTCAAGCATCGGCATATCGAAAGGACCGGCTTTGCTCATACCGTCCAATAGTTCAAGTCCATATTGGTCTTTTTGTGATTTGACCCGTTTTACCTTATTGGCAAAAAGATTTAAATTACCGGACGAATGCCCGACATGATCATCTTTATTTTTCATTCTTAGAATCCGAAATTACTTTTTCTTAATTTATACCGACATGATCGATTAAGACAACTAGCACATTTACAAATATCTTATCAAAACGACATGATAACTATTAATCCGATGGGAGAAACAAGCTGTCTTATTTCCGCAAAGTTTAATCCCAAGCAACTGATTCCGGCTAATAGTTTCGGACCATCCGTACCGATATCCGATAATCTTCAATGATTTTATCTAAATTTTGCATATACACGAAAAACGATTATATTTGCATCGCAATACCATCGCCCGGATGGCGGAATTGGTAGACGCGTTGGTCTCAAACACCAATGGTAGAAATACTGTGCCGGTTCGATCCCGGCTCCGGGTACAAGAAAAACTTCGCACTGATATTCAATGCGAAGTTTTTCTATATATTCATTGCCCGCAATTAACCTCCTCCCCATCATAACAAACCAAAAGGTGCATCCCCCATTCCAAAAGAGATGCACCTTTTTACAAATTCGCGAACTAAACCACCGCTCTATTTCCTCTTCATCGCCCTCTCCGCGGCGGCTACTATATCCACCGAGTCGCTGCCGAACTTCTTCATCAGCTCGTCGGGTTTGCCGCTCTCACCGAATTTGTCGTTCACCGCGACATACTCCTGCGGCATGGGGCAGTGGCGGGCGAGCAGCTGAGCGATAGAGTCGCCCAAACCGCCGTTCATGAGATGCTCTTCGGCCGTCACTACGCATCCGCACTTGCGGGCCGAGGCGAGGACAGCCTCTTCGTCCAGCGGCTTTATAG
>CAMWRR010000128.1 GCA_947176715.1 uncultured Rikenellaceae bacterium
TACGTGTAGTTATTTGGGAGCGGCACTTCGTACCGCGAGAACATGATTCATTTAAGTACGTGTTTTTCTTGCTGAGCGGGGCTCTCACCCCGCGGGAACTGTCTACGGCTAATGCGCATGCCTTTTGGTGTGAAGTGACGGTGTCTGCTCGCCGGGGGATATTCCAACCTCTGTCGGTTTAATTACGTGTAGTTATTTGGGAGCGGCACTTCGTACCGCGAGAACATGATTCATTTAAGTACGTGTTTTTCTTGCTGAGCGGGGCTCTCACCCCGCGGGAACTGGCTGCGGCTAATGCGCATACCTTTGGGAAGTTTTATAGTATCTTTTTCGTCTCGCCAACACAATACAGTTCTTATTACTGCCCTCATGCCTCAAACCGGATAGGGCATATCTGCTTGCTGACTATAATAGCCGAATCAAACGGAATATATCCGATCTGCTTACTGACGCCCGGACAAAACAAAACGGAAAGTGTCATACCGACTCCCGATACATTCACAACCGAACCAAAAATAACAATACGTAAAGTCTACCCCTCCCGGTTCGTTAAGGGTAGACTAATTCGATTGGAAAAAGTAAAAGCAACGCGTAATATGGTATATAAAAAAAGAGCCTCGAAAAAATTCGAGGCTCTTTCTTCATATACTTTTAATTAGTGTAACCGGGGTTCTGTACGAGATTGATACCGTGCTCTTTCGCTTGGCGTATCTCCTCGAAAGGTATGGGCCAGTCGAAGTGAGCGGGATTGATGATAACGTTACCTTTGACGCTGGGGTCGTGAGGTTTGCCGTTCATCTTGTTAAGTATTCTCCAACGTTTCATATCGTAGTAGCGCAGACCCTCGAAGCAGGTCTCGATACGTATCTCGTTACGGAGCTGATCCTGGGTAAGGCCGCTTACATGAGGCATACCGACACGGTCGCGAAGCTGATTGATGTAGCCCTCTGCAGCAGTTTTGTCACCCGACTCGAAAGCGGCTTCGGCTTTCATGAGAAGGATGTGGGTCCAACGCATGAGTACAACGTCCTGATCGCTCTGCCATGAGTAACCGACACCGTCCCAGCTCGTGTGGCCTACAACGTCCTTGCCATTGTTGTCGATACCGTCGAGCGGAGTTACGAGCTTGCGTACGGCAAAATGGGTGACAGGCGCGTTACCGTCTTTGAATTTGGCCGATTTCTCAAAATACTCCGAGAAGTCGTATAGGCCATTGGGAGCAATGAACATGGCAAGACGCGGGTCTCTATTAGCGAAAATCTGAGCGTAGAGAGCATCTACTTTTGCATCTTCCGCATCATTGAACTCTTTTACCTTCTTCTCTATATCTTTATCAGACAGACCCTGTGCTTTCAACGATTCACGCAACTTTTTCTCCGCCTCTTCGCGAACTTTTGAGTCGGGATACATCTGTTTCTCGATATCGGGATCGGGAACATAAGCGCTACCGTCGGCATTGGGGAATGCGTATACAAGGTCGCGGGTAGGAGCCATACGTTTCCATGCGCCTATGTAGAAGTCTATCTGGTTACGCATGTCGGGCTTGAGGAACTTGAGCGAAAACATTATCTCGGGGCAAGACTCCTGTTTGTCGGAGATGAAGTTTTCGAGCACATCGTCTGCCAACTTGTAGGGAGCCTTTATCTGATTGAGCTCTGCGAGTATCTCGGCCATCTCGGTAGGATTGGCTGTACCGTTCTCGCCATAAGCGTGATAGAGACGGGTTCTGGCACGGAAGCCCATAACGGCGGCACGTGTCATGTGACCTGGGTTGGCAGAGTAGAGCTGGCCATCGGGAAGAAGCGCTATGGCATCGTCGAAGTCTTCGATTATAGCCTTGTAAACCTCCTCTTTGGTAACCTTCTCTTTGTACATGTTGTCGGTAGAGAGTCTCTCTTTCACTACGGGTACGGAACCGAAATAGATGTAGAGATAGTGGTATGTCATACCGCGCAACGCCAAAGCCTCGCCCTTGTACTGATTATACTTGGCCTGAACCTCGGCATTAGTACAGGTCTCAAGATAATCGAGGAAAATGTTTATACGGGCTATACGCTGATACAACGCATTGTATATACCGGTCAAACCGGGCAGGTTCTCAGGGCTGACGTTGTCCATCAAAACGGTATTGGTACCGTCCTGGTCCGAGTTGGTCACCGAGTTGTCGGTGAGGTTGTCGTACCACGATGAGAACGTAGACATGAAGTTACCCGGAATAGAGAACGACTGCGTGTAGTTGAGGGGACCTCTCATCAGACCGTATATGGCGGTAAGTGCCATATCGAAGTCGGAAGTGGTCTGCCAGAAGATTGTCTCCGTGGGGCTATTGGGGTTGTCTTTCTGCAGGAAATCCTTACAAGAAGGTGCAAAGAGCAGAGAGACCCCTAACGCTAAAAATAATATCTTTTTCATAATAGATCCTTTTTAAATTAATTTCAGCACCTCATGTTTAGAACTGGAGGTTGATACCGAACGAACATATACGGCTGAGCGGGTAGTCCATACCGAAGCGTGAACCGTAACCCATGCTCGATTCGGGGTCGAGACCGTCGTACGGAGTAGCCGTAGCCAAGTTGTCGCCTGAGAAGTAAACGCGGAATTTCTGAACGCCTATCTTCTGAGTGATGCTACGAGGAATGGTGTAACCGACGGTGAGGTTCTTGATACGCAGATAGCCAGATCTCTTGAGGAAGTAAGAGCTGTTGACGTTGTTGCGATAGATGTTCTCGCCTGCGAAGTAGTAGAGACGCGGGTGTTTAACACCGGTTGTTCTCTCGGGAGTCCAGCAGTTGTCGACCATCTCGCGGGTGGGTGCGGTACCCTGAACGAACGGAGACACGATGAAGCCCATGTAACCGCGGGTGAAGTTACGTCTGCCCGCACGGCCCTGAAGCATCATAGAGAAGTCGAAGCCTTTCCAGTCGAAACCGAGGTTGATGGTGTAGTTGAACTTCTCGTAGTAACCGTCGAATTTAACGCGGTCCTCGTCACCTATCTTACCGTCGCCGTTGACGTCGCGGTAGATGATATCGCCGGCCTGTACCTTGTTGTCGATGGGGGCGATCTTATAGCCGTTCCATTCGCGTGTAGCCACCTGAGCGTCGCTCTCGTAGATACCTATGGCCTCGTACATGTAATATTCGCCGTAGGGACGACCCTGTTCGTAAATAAGATAGGGATTGTTGAACTCGCCTATCCTGCCGTAGTCGGTGGTACCGTACTTAACGAGCTTGTTTCTGTTTCTCGATATGAAGAAGTTTGCCCTGTAGTTGAAGTCCTTGAAGAAACCGTCTTTGATGCGGTCGTTCCAGCCTATCATGAACTCGACACCGGTATTGGTCATCTCACCGTCGTTGATGGTGGGACCGTTGAGACCCAAGAGGGCGTTCACCTGAAGTGTACGGAGGATGTTGTAGGTACGTTTCTTATACCAGTCGAAAGTGATGTTCAAACCGCGGAAGAACTGCAGATCGATACCGAAGTCGCCGATAGCGGTAGTCTCCCATTTGAGGTCACGGTTTACCGCAGCAGAGTATGCCGCACCGGTAGTGATGTTCTTGTTGTCGTATGCGTAGTTGTAAGCCATACCCATGCTCAACAGAGCCTGATAGGGATAGGTACCTATATCCTGGTTACCGAGAAGACCCCAAGAACCGCGGAACTTGACGTTGTTGAGCCATGAGAGGTTCAGATCTTTGATGAACTTCTCCTCGGTAAGACGCCAACCGGCAGAGAACGAGGGGAACACACCCCAACGGTTCTCGGACGCTATACGAGAGGTACCGTCGTAACGGATGTTACCCTCCAGAAGATAACGCTCCTTGTAGTTGTAGTTGATACGGCCGAATGCCGACATAAGAGCCCAAGAGGTAGACGAGCCGCTGTTGTTACGGGTAGCGTCGGCATCACCGGCGTTAAGCTCGTAAAGCGGGAACTTGTAGTTCTGACGAGATGCGCCCATAGAGCGAGAGTCTGACTGCTCCTGGCTGTAACCGGCCATCACAGAGAAGTTGTGAGCTTCGCTCTTGCTGGTCCAGTCGTAGTTAAGATAGGTATAGATGTTGGTGTAGACACTGGTTGTGCTCGAAGCATCAAGACCTTTGCCCGAAACAGGAATAGTACCCTGCTTCTCGCCGGTGAGGTAGTTGTATGCGGCAACACCTACCTGCGACCAGTTTCTGGTATTGCTCTGACCGAAACGAACGGCGGCTTTGGTGTGCCATTTGAGACCTTTAACGATGTTGGCTTCGAAGAATGTCTGCAAGTTGGCGTTGTAAGCCTGGTTTTTGGTCCATGAATATTCGTTGACACCAAGAAGGGCGTGTTTACGTGTACCGCTATCGGTCTTCTCGTTGGCGAAAGCGTAGCTGGTATACATGATGTTGCCGTTGGCATCGTACATGATGTTGCCGTTGTCGTCTACCACCCAAGGCTTGTATGTGGGCGCACATGCGATGGTAGAGAGGAAACCGTCCATGGAACCGTTACGGGGATTGTTACGGTAGCTGTGCATGAAAGCGGCGTTGGCACCTACCTTCAACCACTGTTTTACCTGCGACTGAACGGCCATGGTCATGTTGTAACGTTTGAAGCCGTAACCGCGCATGGTACCCTCCTGATTCATGTAAGAGAGGTTGATGTTGTAAGAGGTGGTGTTGACCGTACCGGCTATACCGATGTTATGGTTCTGAACCAGAGCGGTGCGGAACATATATTTCTGCCAGTCGAAACCCGAATACTTGCCGTTTTTGTTGGTCTCGTTACGGTAGAGGTCCATATCGGCCTCTGTGTACAAACCGCCCTTCACACGGTCACCCTCGGGGTAGTTGGTGATGGCGATGTTTTTGAGCTGCATGTACTCTACGGGGTCGCTGACCAAATCCCACAACTTGTCGGCTTTGTGGAAACCGAGGTTCATGTTGTAGGTGACAGAGATCTTCTCACGGGTGCCGGTACCTTTTTTGGTGGTAATCAAGAGCACACCGTTAGCCGCACGCGAACCGTAGATAGATGCCGATGCCGCGTCTTTCAAGATAGAGACACTCTCCACCGAGTTGGGGTCTACGTCGGAGATGTTACCCTCCACACCGTCCACCAAAACCAAGGGTGAAGCCGAGGTACCGAACGAGTTGTTACCACGGATGTTCATAGAGATGGTCTCGTTACCCGGCTGAGAGGTGCTCATGTCGATGTTAAGACCGGGAACGGCACCCTGCAACATCTGCTGGATGTTGGCAACGGGGCGTTTCAACAGCTCCTCGCTGTCGACAGCCGCAACGGCACCGGTCAGGTTGACCTTCTTCTGGGTACCGAAGCCGACAACCACCACATCCTCTACCTTGAGGGCATCCTCTTCGAGAGTGACGTCGATGTTGGTCTCCGTACCGACAGGAACGACTTTGGTGACGTAGCCGATGAACGCAACCTCGAGGTTGTCGCCCACCTTGACGCCC
>CAMWRR010000129.1 GCA_947176715.1 uncultured Rikenellaceae bacterium
GCCAAGATGAGACATGAGTATGACCGAACCGCCGCCGGCGAGTACTTTCTTTATCGTGGGGATAGCCGCACGTATACGGGTGTCGTCGGTAACATTGAAGTTTTCATCCAAAGGAACGTTGAAATCGACACGTATAATCGCACGTTTACCCTTGAAATCGTAAGTTTCGATTGATGCCATGGTAATAAATCGTTATATGTTAATAATCTGTTTTTCAAATAACAATGTCACAAATATACATTTTTTTATTTAATTTGCGTTTTCAGGAGACTCTTTTCAGACAATGAGCGAAACGTACAAAAGCCGTGCAATCGTGCTTCACACCATAAAATACGGCGACAACGGCCACATAGTGCATCTCTACACCGAAGCGCTCGGGCGTCGCAGCTATTACGTGGGCGGATTGCGCAACGGACGTCTCACCGTAGGGCGCAACAAGATAGCCTTACAGCCCCTCACCGTCGTAGACATAGTGGGCTACCCCGGTCAGAGGAGCGACCTGCACCGCCTGAAGGAGGCCGCCACACCCTACCTGCTCGTATCGTTTCTCTCCGACGTGCGCAAATCGGCCATTGCGCTGTTCATGGCCGAGACGGTCTACCGCATAGTACGCGAGGAGGGGCCCAACCCGCTCTTCTTCGACTTCTTCGAGGGGGCGGTAAAGGCGCTCGACGAAGCCACCGTCAGTGTGGCCAACTTCCACATATACTTTCTATTGGAGATGACCCGCTTCATGGGCTACTACCCCACCGACAACTATTCGCCGGGAGCGTTCTTCGACCTGTCGCGCGGAGAGTTCGTGGTGATAAAACCGCATAACCCCGAGGTATATATGGACCGTCGAGAGAGCGAGCTTCTAGCCTCCTTTATAGGCCTGCCGCTCGGCGAATCGCTCGGGATAGCTATGGGACGAGCCGAACGGGTAGCGCTACTCGGAGGATTGATACGGTTTCTGTCTTATCATCACGACTCGGCGTACAAAATATCCTCGATAAAGATTCTCGGGGAGATATTCTAGGGTGTATTTACATCCAAGATTCATGCACACGTCGCCACCCAAGCCCGCCGCGACACACTGCAAAAAGCACCTGAAAAACACCAGATTATACCGAGATTCGCACGAGCTACTCCTGCCACCCCTTTCCGACATCGAACCCCAGCTGCGCCATGATACGGTCCACCACTGTATCGACGAGCTGTTCCATCGTTTCGGGCATGGTGTAGAACGACGGGCAGGCCGGCATCACCACGGCACCCGCCAAGGTAAGCGTCTCCATATTGCGGAGATGGATAAGATTGAGCGGTGTCTCTCGTACGGCAAGTATCAGCTTGCGCCTCTCCTTTAGCATGACGTCGGCGGCACGCGACACCAGATCGTCCGACACGCCGCACGCTATCCTCGACATCATGCCCGCCGAGCAGGGAACCACAGCCACGGCATCCGCGGAGGCCGAACCCGATGCGGGGGGCACGAACATGTCGTCTATATCGAGTATCTCCACCTTGGGCAATGCGGCAAGGTCGCTATCCGGCTGCTCCATTGCAAAGACCCTCCTGCCGTTATCGGTAAAGCACACCCACACCCGCTCCGCCTCGTCACACAGGCAAAGCCTCTCTACAAGCCTGCGTCCGTATATCGACCCGCTGGCTCCCGTTATGGCCACCATTATCTTCATAACACTATCGGTTCGCACCTGAGCGACATAGAGGCCGCATGCTCCAGCGTGCGCGGAAGGGCATAACTCATGTTGCGGAAGGCCTTGAGCGAGTCGTGGAATACCACCACCGACCCCGACCGCATGTGTCGCGTGACATTGTCAAGACAGGCCGCCGGCGACAATATGCGGCTATAATCGCGCGAGAGCACGTCCCACATTATTATATTGTAACGCTCCGACAGACGACGTGCCTGCGACGGAGTTATACGACCGTAGGGGGGGCGCACCAGATTGGAGCGTATGAAGCTGTCGGCCAGGTCCACATCCTCTATGTACCTTTCGGGGCTGGTACCCCACCCCTTCATGTGGCTGTAAGTGTGGTTGCCAACGACATGACCCTCGTCCACTATTAGGCGGTATAGCTCGGGATATTGCTCCACATTCTTGCCCAGACAGAAAAATGTGGCTTTGGCACCGAATTTGCCGAGGGTCTCCACTATCCACGGCGTGACCCCGGGAGTGGGACCGTCGTCGAAAGTGAGGAACACGCGTCCGGCATACTCGTCGGGATCGAAGCCCCAACGCAGGCTCGGGAACAGGCGGGTTATGAATCTGGGCGGGTGTACGTACATGGTTTCTGACGGACGAAATATCGCTACCGGAGGCAAACCTACACCATTAAAATCATTTAACCAAATATTTAACGATAAAATTCATATCTTTGACTTCGCATTTAAGGCCGGCTCCGGCAAAAAGAGAACTCCTCCGGCAGATGCAGACAGGTCCGCGTCATACTTAAAACCATAAAAACAACATATCATGAAAAAAATAATCATTTTATCGGCACTCATCGCGCTCGTCGGGTGCGACGACGGCCGCGAATACAAGAAAGAGGCGTCGGGCAGCCCCTTCGAGATAGTTGTAGTGGCCCCGGACGATCTGTGGAGAGGCGCGGCGGGCGACACCCTGTGCGACATACTTCAGGAAGACACCGAGATGCTCAACCAGCCGGAGCCGCTCTTCGACATAGTGCACACCACCCCTGACAGATTCAACAACATACTGACACGTCACCGCAACATCATACGCATGGAGATAGACCCGGCCGCGGACAAGACCACCGTGGACGCCGCCTACGACGTGGATGCCAAGCCGCAGATAATACTGTACATGCGCTCTTCCAACGCCGACTCGCTCGCCATATATCTGTCGCGTCACCGCACCCGCATACAGGAGCTGCTCAACGACACGGAGCTGGAGCGTTTCGCCGCCCGTGCGCGACGCTACCCCGAACAGTTCCTCGCCGACACCGTAAAGAGCATGTTCGGCATAGACATGGTGATTCCACGCGGCTACGAGCTACGTAAATCACTCGCCCCCAACTTCATGTGGATATCGTACGAGACCCCGCTCACATCGCAGGGCATAGTCGTCTACACCTACCCCGTAGACACGCTCGCACAACTGTCCGTAAACGAGATAGTGGCACAGCGCAACGCCTTCGTCGCCGCCATCCCCGGCCCGTCCGACGGCAGCTACATGACCACCTCCTCTTACCTGCCCCCGCAGATACGCCCCATAGAAATAGACGGCAGAACGTGGGCGGAGGTACGCGGATTCTGGGACGTGGAGGGCGACTTCATGGGCGGTCCGTTCGTCAGCTACACTACGATAGACAAGGAGAGGGGACGCGCCGTAGTGATAGACGAGTATGTCTACTCCCCCAAGCAGGCCAAAGGCCGACGCAACTTCATCCGTCAGATGGAGAGCATAGTGCGTAATGTCGATCTGCAACAGTAACCGTCTTGCTCGTCGTCAGAGATAATACGATATCGGTTAAAATTTGCGCTTTTTTGCCGAAAATTACTATCTTTGCGGTCGCAACAGCTTTCAAAGCGAACCGAAAGGGGGTTAGTTTTATCTGTTAAAGAGTTGATATAACCACATATACGAACAGCACACGGGACACATACGTCACCGTCGTTTCCGTCATACGGAGCAATAAACCAAGTTTTTAATCTTAAAAAAAGATACAGCGATGATTATCATGCCGATCAAAGAGGGCGAAAACATAGAGAAGGCTCTCAAAAAGTTCAAAAGAAAATTTGAAAAGACAGGTGTTCTCAAAGAGCTCCGCGCGCGTCAGCAGTTTACCAAACCCTCGGTAGAGAAACGCAAACAGAAGCTCCGCGCCATCTACGTAAACAAGCTCCAGCGCGAAGAGGAGTAAGCATTACGGCATCTGCAGGACATCCTGCACCATACTTTGGACCATGATAGAGGAGTTTCTCAGATACATAGAGTCCGAAAAACGTTATTCCAAACTGACGAAGACCGCTTATGGCGACGATCTTCGTCAGTTTCTTTCTTATTACGGCGTGGAGGAGGCCGGTTTCGATCCCGCCGGTGTAACCCATATCGACATAAGGGGCTGGATAATGGCCCGCACCGAAGAGGGCGACAAGGCCGCCACTATCAATCGCAAACTATCCTCGCTCAAATCGTTCTACCGCTATCTGTTGCGCCGCGGACTCATAGACAAGGACCCTACCGCCAAGATAGGGTCGCTCCGTAAACCGGCACGCATACCCTCGTTCGTAGAGAAAAGCCGCATGAGTCGCCTTGTAGATATGTTAGAGGCGTCGGACGATTTCGCCACCGAGAAGAGGGCCGTCATAATACTGTTGTTTTACGGTTGCGGACTGCGATTGGCCGAGCTTATAGCCATACGGCTGAACGACATATCGTTGGACGAGATGTCGGTAAAAGTCACCGGCAAAGGCGACAAGCAACGCATAGTCCCGCTCGTGCCCCATGTGGCCGAACGGGTGAGGAGATATATTGTTTTACGCTCTGAAATTTGCAAATCGGATAATAATTTCCTAATTTTATCAGACGAAGGAGAACCGATAAGTCGTTCGGAGGTCTATCGCACTGTGCGGGAGGTTCTCACGGCTATGGGAGTGGAGGGCAAACGGAGTCCCCACGTGTTGAGACACACGTTCGCCACCCATCTGATATCGGAGGGGGCAGGCATAGAGACGGTCAAGGAGCTGCTCGGCCATGCCAACCTCTCCACCACACAGATATACACCCACTCCACGATAGACGAGCTGATAAAGGCCTATCGTTCGGCCCATCCGAGAAGCCGTAAAGGCCGATAAGTCGTCTCTCCTTTGAAAAAACGGCTCGATTATTGCTCGAATACAAAGGCCGCCGCAAAACGGCCAGCCGGAAAATTCCGCGCAATAGAGAGTTTTTATTAACCTTTTTAACAAAGGAGGATTGTCATGAACGTAAAGATTCAGTCGATAAGATTCGACGCCGACAAGAAATTATTGGATTTCATAGAAGCCAAATTAAATAAACTGGAACGTTTCACCGACAAGGCTACATCTACCGAGGTAACGCTCAAACTCGACAAGAACGACGAACAGGGCAACAAAATAGCCCTCATAGAGATAGAGGTACCCGGAGAGTCGCTGGTGGCCGAACGGCAAAGCAAATCGTTCGAGGAATCCGTCGACTTGTGTATAGACGCACTCAAGAAACAACTGGAAAAATACAAGGACAAAAGATAGTCTGTAGTGAAAAGGGCTCGGAGTTCCGGCCCTTTTTCATTTAAAAACGCCACCGAGCCCCCGCCTGAACGGAGACTATTTATAAAGAAGGCATGACGCGCGATAAGACCAGT
>CAMWRR010000130.1 GCA_947176715.1 uncultured Rikenellaceae bacterium
GTGTAGCTCAGTCCCCCCGACAGAGGTATGGTGCCGCGCTTGTCGTCCTTGGAGTAGTTGTTGGCATAGAGACGATACGACGGTATCTCCTCGTTGCGCTTGTAGTCGTCTATGTTTATCTTGGCGCCACCGTCCGCTTTCTCGTCGGCGGTATCGATATTCTCTTCAAGTACGGGGTTCTCCTCTATCTCCTGTTTTATGCGTTGTTCGAGCTGTATAGCCGGAAGCTCCAACAGCTTGATCATCTGTATCTGTTGCGGCGATAGCTTTTGTAACAGCTTCTGTATCTGACGAGTACTGAGTGTTGCCATTAGCTTGGTAATTTATTCGTAAATGTATATACAAAAATAACAAAAATTTCCTTTGCAGGGAAGTGGATTCCGGTGTGGGTATCCGAATCCGGAGAGGTATTTTATCGCATCTGTTCGAGTCATGGGTTGCGTTTCCAATGGGTATATCGCATGTCTTATCAAGTTTCGTGCCAAAATATGTGCCGGACATGTTTTCCCTGTTCGCTAAATATCCTCGCAAGTTCTCTTTCGGCGAGGCGAGCGATCTGTGTTTTGCGCTTCATCTCATCAGTGCGTTGGCGGAAGATAAGGGATAGATGTTTTTAGGTTTTGCCATAAATTTGATTACTTTGCAACCGAAACGCGAATGAAATGAATATAAGAGATATTGTATATCCCGACCGCCCGCTCTTCCTCGCCCCTATGGAGGATGTGACCGACCCCTCTTTTCGTATCGTATGCAAGGAGTACGGGGCCGATATGGTCTACACCGAGTTCATATCGGCCGACGGGCTGATACGTGACGGCGGCAAGTCGGTGGCCAAGCTCGACATATACGACAACGAACGCCCTGTAGGCATACAGATATACGGTAACGAGGTGTCGTCTATGGTGGAGGCTGCCCTGAGGGCCGAGGCCGCGGGTCCCGATCTGATAGACATAAACTTCGGTTGCCCGGTCAAGAAGATAGCCGGTCGTGGAGCCGGGTCGGGCATGATGCGGAATGTGCCTCTTATGGTAGAGATAACCGAGGCTGTCGTTAAGGCGGTGAAACTTCCCGTAACGGTGAAGACGAGGCTCGGGTGGGACGACCAAAGCAAAAACATAGAGGAGGTGGCCCTGAGGTTGCAGGACGTTGGCATAGAGGCTCTTACCATACACGGACGCACCCGGGCGCAGATGTACACCGGAGAGGCCGACTGGACCCTGATAGGCGCGGTTAAGAACAACCCGCTGATACATATCCCCATAATAGGCAACGGAGACATAGACACTCCGCAAAAGGCTCTCGATGCGTTCGAGCGTTACGGTGTGGACGCCGTAATGATAGGGCGTGCCACATACGGCAGACCGTGGATCTTTCGCGACATAAGGCACTATCTGGATACGGGTGAGTTGCGTCCGCAACCGTCGGTAGTGGATAGGGTAGCGCTTGCCAAACACCACCTCGAACGTTCGTTGGCATTCAAGGGGCCGCGTGTAGGTATCTTCGAGATGCGACGCCATCTTAGCTCCTATTTCAAGGGGTTGCCCTCGTTCAAGGAGATGCGCCTCAAGCTGGTGACCTCCGTGGAGCCTGACGAGTTGTTCTCCCTCCTCGACGAGATTGCCGAAAGATGGGGCCATATCGACTTTTCGGCTCAGGTGCCGGATAACATATTGGCACGATGAATCATAGGGGTGAGACTCCTATCTGCTAAAACTGTTTGATGTAGCTGATGCAGATAATATTATAGGTGTCCGGCTTATATCCGTGGCGATTCGGCCCGATACGAGCGAGTGACATCAAGGCCCTCGGTGTCTGCGTTACACTTCGGGGACTGGCGGTGCGGTTTCCCGGTCTTTCCGCTACGCTTCAATATAAAGCTCACGCTTCTCGTAACTTCGGACCGAATCGAACGAGATATTGTCGAGCACCTCACTAACGCAACGGACTATATAAAGCGAAAATACTTTACTCCTTATACCACGAGGCATACATCACATACCCGTTGGAGATTCCCTCTATCAACGTCTTGTTCTGTTCGGGGTCGACGCTCTTGACCTTTTTTGCGGGGATGCCTGCATATATCGACCCCGGTTCTATGACGGTTCCGGTCAGCACTACGGAGCCTGCCGCCACCACCGATCCGTGGCCTACCACCGCATTGTCGAGCACCACGGCGCCCATGCCTATGAGGCAGTTATCCTCTATGGTCGCTCCGTGTATCACGGCGTTGTGACCCACCGATACGTTGTTGCCTATCTTGGTGGTGGACTTCTGGTATAGCGTGTGTATCACGGCGTTGTCCTGAATGTTGACACGGTTGCCGAGCGTGATTGTGTTGACGTCGCCTCGTAGCACCGCTCCGAACCAAATACTGCAATCGTCGCCCATTGTGACATCGCCTATGATTGCGGCATTGTCGGCCAGATAACAGTTGTCTCCGAATTTAGGGTCGAACCCCCTGACGCTCTTTATTATAGCCATTTTATGGTCGTGTTTTTATCGGACAATGTGTCCGGGTAAATCTTCCTTGGACGATAGGCGCGGTTAAGTCAATGTCTCGTTGAAGGAATCGGCTCGACACGCCTGTTTTTACGACGAGAAACCGTAACGGTTTGTGAGTCTTACATTTGACCGGAGGTGTTGCCTTTCGCTCTTTGCCACATCTCCTCCATCTCGTCTATGTTCATGTCGCTGAGGCTTTGGCCTTTGTCTGCGGCCTGTCTCTCCATATCCTCGAAGCGGCTTATGAATTTGCGGTTGCAACGCTCGAGCGCATTCTCCGGGTCTATGCCGTAGAGCCTTGCGGCGTTGACGAGCGAGAACAGAATGTCTCCGAACTCCTCCTCGGCCCGATTGCTACCCTCGGCTTCGTGCTCGAATTCACCTATCTCCTCTTTTACCTTGCTCCATACCTGACGTCTGTCGCTCCAGTCGAAGCCGGCCCCGGCTGCCTTCTGCTGTATCCGGAACGCCTTTATCATTGCGGGCAGACCGCCCGGCACTCCGGAGAGGGTGCCTTTCTTATGGTTTTTCTCACGCTTTTTTAGCTGCTCCCAGTTGCGTGTCACCTCGTCGGCGTCTGATGCCTCCACGTTGCCGAAGACGTGCGGGTGTCTGTACACCAATTTGTCGGATATCCCGCGCGCCACGTCGGCCACGTCGAAGCGGCCCTCCTCCTCGGCTATCTTGGCGTAGAATATCACATGCAACAACATGTCGCCCAGCTCCTCGCGTATGGCGGCGTAATCCTGCGATATGATGGCGTCGCACAGCTCGAAACACTCCTCCACGGTGTTGCTGCGCAACGACTCCCATGTCTGCTTGCGGTCCCACGGACACTCTACCCGCAATCGGTCCATTATCTCCAGTAATCGGGCGTATTCCTTTGTTTTCTCTTCGGTTAGCATCTGTTATATCTTTAAAAACGAAGTCCGCCAACTCTGTAAGTGACGGACTTTGGTCTGATTTGTTGTCGGTTAAACGTTTGTCTCCTGTGAGGCGTTGCTGTCGTCTGCCGGAGTGGTGCAGAACGGCTCGGTCTTACCGTGGTCGTAGCCCAATATCCTGTATAAGAGCTTCAAATTCCGGTCTTTGGTCTTACCCGATATGGTCGCTACATCGTAAATCCACAATATGATTATGACCAATATCAATAAGACGAATATTGCTACGCTCGCGATAGTCAGCACCGCCACGCCCGAGCTGTTGCCGCTCTCTCTCAGCAGAGTCAAGAAGAAGCTCATGAAGAATATCGAGACGTACATCAAAATGAACAACGCGAGCTTTACCGTTCCCATCTTCTTGTCGCCCAATATGTAACGGTCGATGCCGAACTGTCCCGCCAACAGCGATATTATCATAATTGTGGACGGACTCTTGAAATCGGCAGAGTACACCGCAATGCTATCGGCGTTTTCCAACAGTTTGTTTATAGTAAGTATGTGTTCCGACCTGAATTTGTTGCCGTTGGTCATTAAAAACAAGTCTCTCTCCTTCTGCTCCATAGTCTATCTTTGATACGAACCCTCCGCGGAGGTGTTGTAGTTGTCGTTGTATGTGCCCGTGTCGTACGATGGAACTGATTTTTTGCTCCGTTCGGTAGGGCGTTTAGGTGCTGTTTGTCCGATAGCTTTGGACAATGTCGTGAAATTGCGTATCTTGGTGCGTCTGTAGGAGGTAATGATGTCGTATGCCCAAAACAGTAATATTCCTGTCATAGAGAACACCATCACCAAACTTGAAAAAATCGATAACGAGGAGTTGCTGGCAGTAGCGATTATTCCCGATAACGATATGTAATACAACACGATAAGCGAGAGCTTGAGTATGCCGTGTCTCTTGTCGCCCAACATAAAACGATCTGCTCCGAATTGCCCCAGAAATATTGATGTCAATAATATGGAGACCGGAGTTTTCAACTCAACATTGTGTACTACAGATGCGTCGGCATCTTCCAACGATTCGTCCAAAACGGGAATGTCCTCTTTCCGGAATAGGTTTCTATTGATATGCAAAAACATATTCCTCTCGTTTCTGTTCATGGCAGTGCGTTGAAATTGTGCCTGTTACACATCGGTATTGACCGGGTAGCCTTATGCCAACGCCGACATGAACTTGTTAAAGTTGCGCTCTTTGGTTTTACCCATTATGATAAACCAGTCGATCAGAGTCCAAAATCCTAATCCACCGAACGTTATCAGCTTGAATATCCCCAAGCCCACCTGACCGAGCATGAAGCGGTCTATGCCTAAACTGCCGAAGAACAACGATATGATAAGGAGCAATACCGGATCCTGAAGCTGTACGGTGTTTATTACGATGTCTTTTTCGGGAGAGGCTTGTAACAATAGGTCTCTCACTAACATTATCTTGTTCTGCGGAAACTTGTTCGAGTTTACCGAAAGAAATAAATCTACATTGGATTGTTCCATGACTATGTGCGTTTAATTTGTTGTTTTACATGTGTTTTGCCATGCTTTTGATAATGAAGCCATCTGCCGGCATGACAAAAACGTTTCACTACAAAGATACGAGTTTCTTTTATTAAATAAAAATAATCGACATATATATGGTTTCGGGGCGATTATGTGGCTTGAAAATATTTTTATGTTTAATGTATTGTATTACATCTCGTTGTGTTTTTCTTTGGTAAAAAACCTCAAAAAACTTTGGAGATAATAAAAAAGTCTCTATCTTTGCACCCGCAACGTAAAAGAAGTTTGCATCGGCGTCAGATTTTTGACGTTTGATAAAAGTTCTTTGACAGGTATAAGACAGAATTTGAAAAGAAGCAGATGACTGTTTTTAGGAACAGTTCAAAAG
>CAMWRR010000131.1 GCA_947176715.1 uncultured Rikenellaceae bacterium
GTTTTCCAAGGGATCCGGAGCGGATGCAAGAAAAAGATTATAATTAAAACTCAAATAAATACCAATTATGGCAAAAGAAAAATTCGATCGTTCGAAACCGCACGTAAACATCGGTACTATCGGACACGTTGACCACGGTAAAACCACCCTTACCGCCGCAATCACCACCGTGCTTGCGAAGAAAGGTCTTTCAGAGCTTCGTTCATTCGACTCTATCGATAACGCTCCCGAGGAGAAAGAGCGTGGTATCACCATCAACACCTCTCACGTAGAGTACCAGACTGCGAGCCGTCACTACGCACACGTTGACTGCCCGGGTCACGCCGACTACGTGAAGAACATGGTTACCGGTGCCGCTCAGATGGACGGTGCCATCCTCGTGGTTGCTGCGACCGACGGTCCCATGCCCCAGACCAACGAGCACGTTCTTTTGGCTCGTCAGGTGAACGTTCCCCGTATCGTAGTGTTCCTGAACAAATGCGATATGGTCGACGACCCCGAAATGCTCGACCTCGTTGAGATGGAGGTTCGCGAGCTTCTCAACAAATACAACTTCGACGGCGACAACGCCCCCATCATCAAGGGTTCTGCACTCGGCGGCCTTAACGGCGAGGCTCAGTGGGAAGACAAGATCATGGAGCTCATGGATGCTGTCGACAGCTACATACCCATCCCCACCCGTGAGAACGAGAAACCGTTCCTGATGCCCGTCGAGGACGTCTTCTCTATCACCGGTCGCGGTACCGTGCTTACCGGTCGTATCGAGACAGGTGTTATCCACGTAGGTGACCCCGTCGAGATCATCGGTCTGGGCGAGAAACCCAAGACTTCTACCTGTACAGGTGTGGAGATGTTCCGTAAACTTCTCGACGAAGGTGAAGCGGGCGATAACGTAGGCCTTTTGATGCGCGGTATCGACAAGAAAGAGGTAAAACGCGGTATGGTCGTTGCCAAACCGGGTTCTATCACTCCCCACACCAAGTTCGAGGCTGAGGTCTACATCCTTAAGAAAGAGGAGGGTGGCCGTCACACTCCGTTCAAGAACCACTACCGTCCCCAGTTCTATCTCCGTACGCTCGACGTTACCGGTGAGGTTTCTCTCCCCGCAGGCGTAGACGTAGTGATGCCGGGTGACAACGTGACCATCACCGTTGAGCTCATCTATCCGGTGGCTATCAACATCGGTCTCCGTTTCGCTATCCGCGAGGGCGGTCGTACCGTGGGTGCAGGTCAGATCACCAAGATCATCGAGTAATTCTTCGGGCGGCATAGTCCGTCCCCCGAATATCGACCCGATAAGTGTGGCGGGTCAGTAGCCTGCCACACGTTTTTACGAGTGTAGTTCAAGGGTAGAATAGTGGTCTCCAAAACCATTGATGGGAGTTCGAATCTCTCCACTCGTGCAAAAAAAGATCAAGAAAAAATGAAGCTCATCCAATACGTCAAGGACTCTTATAGGGAACTTGTTGACAAAGTGACCTGGCCTACAGTGCCTCAGCTTCGTAACTCGGCAATAGTTGTTATGGTAGCTTCCCTGCTTTTTGCCGTTGTTATAGTGGCTATGGACCAGTCTTTTGAAAACATCATGAAGGCTATATACGGTCTTCTTTACACCTCTGCGAACTAATCATGAGCCAGACACTGGAAAAACAGTGGTACGTTCTGCGTGCCATAGGCGGTAAGGAGAAGAAGGTCAAGGAGTACGTGGAGGCGGAGATCCGCAACCGCGGTCTTCAGGACATGGTCTCTCAGGTTCTCATTCCCACGGAGAAGGTCTACCAGATACGCAATGGCAAGAAGATCTCCAAGGAGAGAATCTCCTATCCCGGTTATGTTCTGGTAGAGGCTGTTCTCGAAGGGGAGGTCCCCTATATCTTGCGTAACTCGCCCAACGTCTTAGGCTTCCTGGGCGACCCTAACGATGTTACTCTCGGAGCGATACCCCTTCGCCCCGCGGAGGTCAACCGTATATTGGGCCGCGTAGACGAGATGGCGAGCAGCGAAGAGGTCAACGAGACTCCTTTCCTCGTCGGCGAGATCGTCAAACTCAACGACGGTCCCTTTGCGACGCTCAACGGCGTCATAGAGGAGGTCGACAACGAGAGGAAGAAGCTCGTGGTCAGTGTCAAGATATTCGGACGTAAGACTCCTATGGAGCTGAGTTTCGTTCAAGTCGAAAAAGAATAACTAAATTTTAATTATCATGGCAAAAGAGGTTGCTGCGTTAATTAAACTGCAAATCAAAGGCGGTGCTGCCAATCCCTCGCCTCCCGTAGGTCCGGCCTTGGGTGCCAAGGGTGTCAACATCATGGACTTTTGCAAGCAGTTCAACGCAAGAACTCAAGATAAGGCAGGGAAAGTTCTTCCTGTAATTATCACTGTTTATAGTGATAAATCTTTTGAATTTATCATCAAACAGCCGCCTGTAGCCGTTCAGATTAAGGAAGCAGCTAAGATCCAGTCCGGTTCAAAGGAGCCCAACCGTAAGAAGGTCGGTTCCATAACATGGGAGCAGGTCAAAGCTATTGCCGAGGGCAAGATGGCCGATATGAACTGCTTTACCGTCGAATCAGCCATGAAGCTGGTCGCCGGTACCGCAAGGAGTATGGGCGTGAAGGTCGAAGGCGAATTTCCTTCTAATTTGTAACTGAAAACTCGATCACAAAATCATGAGTAAGCTGACTAAAAAACAAAAGATAGCCTTTTCAAAGGTTGAGCCCGGCAAGGCGTACAAGGCCTCTGAGGCATCGGAGCTGGTCAAGGAGATCTCCTATACCAAGTTCGACGCTTCGGTAGATGTCGACATGCGCTTAGGGGTCGATCCTCGTAAAGCTAACCAGATGGTTAGGGGCGTTGTCACTCTCCCTCATGGTACAGGTAAGCAAACCCGCGTGCTGGTGCTCTGCACTCCCGACAAGGAGGCCGAAGCTACCGCCGCAGGAGCTGACTTCGTGGGTCTCGACGACTATATCGAAAAGATCAAAGGTGGTTGGACCGATGTAGATGTTATAATCACCACCCCCACCGTTATGGCGAAAGTGGGTGCGCTGGGTCGTATCCTCGGCCCCCGCGGCCTCATGCCCAACCCCAAGACGGGCACCGTGACGATGGACGTAGCCAAGGCAGTATCGGAGGTGAAAGCCGGTAAGATCGACTTCAAGGTCGACAAATACGGTATCGTTCACTCTCGCATAGGCAAGGTATCGTTCTCAGCCGAACAGCTGACCGAGAACCTCAAGGAGTTCGTTAACGTCGTTATCAAACTCAAGCCGCAGGCTGTCAAAGGTTCTTACGTGAAGAGCATCTATATATCTTCCACAATGAGTCCCGGTATTCAGATCGACCCTAAATCAGTTGAGAACTAATAAAAATCATCTGAAAAATCATGAAAAGGGAAGAAAAGACAATAATAATCAACTCTCTTGCCGAGAAGCTCGGTCAGTATCCCCACTTCTACGTTACGGATATTGAGGCTTTGGACGCATCTCAGACCGCACAGCTCCGTCGTCTCTGTTTCGAGAAGAACGTCAAGCTGGTAGTGGCTAAGAATACGCTGTTCACCAAGGCGCTCGAGCAGGTCGACAAAGCAGACGCGGAATTGGTTGCCACCCTCAAGGGTTCGACCTCTATCATGTTCGCTGAGACCGGCAATGTGCCCGCCAAGATAATCAAAGAGTTCCGCGAGTCGTGCGACAAGCCCGTCATCAAGGCCGCCTACGTCGACGAATGCGTCTACATCGGCGATGCCAATCTTGAGGCTCTCGTCAATATCAAGTCTCGCGAGGAGCTTATCGGCGATATCATCGCACTGCTTCAGTCTCCCGCCAAGAATGTCGTATCGGCACTCAAATCGAGCGGCGGCAAGGTGGCAGGCATCGTCAAGACCCTCTCAGAGAGAGCCGAGTAATCGTTGTGCGGAAAGGTGCGGCATAGGTCGCATAGTTTTCCGGAAAACGAGTTATTCTACAAACAGATGCGCGGTTTGACCGTGCGAAAACGGCCCGTAAGGGCAAATTAAAAACTTTTTTGTAACCATTAAAACGAACAAATAAAATGGCAGATGTTAAGAAAATAGCTGAGGAGTTGGTAAACTTGACAGTTAAAGAAGTAAACGAACTTGCTACTATCCTTAAAGAAGAGTATGGTATTGAGCCCGCTGCTGCGGCTGTTGCTGTTGCTGCACCTGCTGCAGGCGGAGCCGAGGCTGCTGCAGAGAAGACATCTTTCGATGTAGTTCTCAAATCAGCCGGCGCTGCTAAACTTCAGGTCGTTAAGGTCGTTAAGGAACTCACCGGCCTCGGCCTCAAAGAGGCTAAAGACCTCGTAGACGGCGCTCCCAAGACCGTCAAAGAAGGCGCTACCAAAGAGGAGGCAGAGCACCTTAAAGCTCAGCTCGAAGAGGCAGGCGCTGAAGTTGAAGTTAAGTAGTTTGCTTATCAAGGGACGGTCGGGAGGAGACCTTTTCCCGACCCGCTCCTTTAAGATAACAGGTGTAGAGTCTATGCAAATAGTCTCTATGCCTTTTTCTTGTCTTTAACGAATTGCTCCAAACCGACGTATGCGCGAGGGGTTGTTAATGTTTTAACAATCAATGGTTTGCGTGTGCGTTGTGCCGAATGAAGAACGGCAAAAAATAAAAAAACTTCAACAAATCTTGGATATAATGTCTAACACAACCAATCAACGAGTTAGCTTCTCAGCGATAAGCAATCGGATGCCCTATCCCGACTTTCTTGAGATACAGCTAAAATCATTCCATGATTTCTTTCAGCTTGATACGACGCCCGAGAATCGTCTGAACGAGGGGTTGTACAAGGTCTTTTTGGAGAATTTCCCTATCACCGATACCCGCAATAACTTCGTACTCGAATTCATCGACTACTATGTCGATCCTCCCCGTTATTCCATCGAGGAGTGTCTGGAGCGTGGCCTCACATACAGCGTGCCCCTCAAGGCGAAGTTGAAGCTCTACTGCACCGACCCCGAGCACGAGGATTTCGACACGGTGGTGCAGGATGTCTACTTCGGCATGGTGCCCTACATGACATCGCGCGGTACGTTCGTCATAAACGGCGCCGAGCGTGTCATAGTGTCGCAGTTGCACCGCTCTCCCGGCGTCTTCTTCGGTCAGAGCGTCCACTCCAACGGCACCAAGCTCTATTCGGCCCGTATCATACCGTTCAAGGGTTCGTGGATAGAG
>CAMWRR010000132.1 GCA_947176715.1 uncultured Rikenellaceae bacterium
TCTGCGACAACATCAGACGCGTACGCCTGTCGCCGAAACGACCGTCGGCAATCAATCGTATGTTGGCCTCCACGGCGGCTATGGCTCCGGTGCCGCTACCTACGGCCTGAAAATAGTAGTCGGGAATGCGGCCTATCGTATGTGCGGCAGAGAGCATGGTGGTACCCATACCGTCGCGGCGGGCTATGTTCTTGGCACCGCCCTCGGCGATGAATTTACTACTTGTTACGGCTATGTTGCTCAGATGTATGGCATCGAAATAGTCGGCCCCGCAACAAGAGGCTATCAGCTTGACGCAATCGTCCAAAGGCTCGTCGAACCAGAGGGCGTCGAGGTTATCCTCGGGGACGCACAAAAGAAGCGGTATCTTGTTGAGAGAGCACACCTTGGCAAAAGCTCGCGCCGTGTTACCCGCCGAGGCCACCACCAACACGCGACCGAAACCGTCGCCCATACGTCCGCACACGCTGAACGCCTCCGTCTCCTTGAACGAACAGGTGGTCATGCGGGCGCCACGCTCAGGGAACCAGCCGTTGAAGGTGATATACAGATTCTTAAGCCCCAACTCCCCGGCCAAAGCCTCGCTACGGTAGGTCACTGGCGACGCCGACCCTGCGAGGGTGCGACGCAGAGGAAGCCAGTCGCAGAAGCGGTATATGCCCTCCTCTTCAGGCCCGACATCTATACGGCTCTTGGCATACTCGGCCCTTATGAGCGAGGGGTATCTCCCCTCCGAATCGTCGAGAACCCAGCCGCTATCGTCGAATGTGCGGCCGGTGGATATATTCTTAAGAGTGTAATCCGTAGGTGTAAAATTCTTCATTGCCTTGACGTTAAGGTATTCGGATCCGCAGAAACGGACCTCGGCACATCGTTCCGCAACCGGAGCCGTCTGCCGTTAAGACAAACGGTCGTCCGCATCAGCCGGCCCGACAGCCGGGGGTAGCATCCGACGTTTATCTACTACGCAAAGATAATTAAATAAGGGGCATTACGATAAGCGATGCCTTAAAATAGGTCTTTATACTGACTGCCTATTACAACGCTTTTGCCCGTTTTGCAATAATCGTTATCTTTGCAGAAAACAACCCCGATATGTTGAAAAAACTATCCATATTATCCGCGGCCCTCGTAGCTGCATTGTCGCTCTCGGCCCAGCAACTGCCGGAGTGGCAGGACCATCGCACGGTGTCGGTGGGCAAATACCCGGCGCGAACCACCTTCATGAGCTACGAGCGTCGCGACGACGCCTTGGCAGACGATTTCGACGCCTCGGAGCACTACACCTCGCTGAACGGAGTGTGGAAGTTCCTCTACTTCGACGACCACCGCAAGATGAACGCCGAGAAGCTCGCCGTGGCCGATGCCGAGAAGTGGGATTCCATAAAGGTTCCGGGCAACTGGGAGGTGCAGGGTTTCGGCACCCCGCTCTATACCAACCACCCTTACGAGTTCTGCCCCGTAAACCCCAAGCCGCCGGTGCTTCCGGAGGCCGTGCCTGTCGGTGTCTACCGTCACGACTTCGAGGTGCCATACGCCGAGCTCGACCGCGACATATTCCTGCACATAGGCGGGGCCAAATCGGGAGTGTACGTGTATGTCAACGGCAAGAAGATAGGCTACAACGAAGACTCCAAGACCCCGGCCGAATACTATCTCAATCCGTATGTAAAACAGGGCAAAAACACCCTCACCTTAGTAATATACCGCTGGAGCACAGGCAGTTTCTTGGAGTGTCAGGATTTCTTCCGCATAAGCGGCATAGAGCGCGACGTGTACATATTCTCGCAACCCAAGACCCGCATAGAGGACTTCGGCATCGTCTCCACTATCGACTCCACCGGTCGCCACGGCCTGTTGAAGCTCGACGTGGAGCTGAAAAACAGCTACAATTCGCCTGAGGAGATAGCTTTCTACTACGAGATAGTGGACGGCTCGGGCGACATAATAACCTACTACACTGAGGATCTGACGCTCGCCCCCAACAGTCTCGACACGTTGCATCTGTCGAACGTAGTGCCCTACGTCAAACCGTGGAGCGCAGAGGCCCCGAACCTCTACACCTTGATAATGAGAGTGAAGCGCGACGGACGTTTCGTCGAATATGTGCGTGCCCGCGTCGGCTTCCGCAACATAGCCATAGAGGGTAACCGGTTCTTGGTCAACGGACAGCCCGTGCTGATAAAAGGCGTCAACTACCACGAGCACAACGACACCACAGGTCACTACGTAGACGAGAAGACCCTGCGTCGCGACCTGCAACTTATGAAACAGCACAATATCAACGCCATACGTCTGAGCCACTATCCGCAACAGCGTCTCTTCTACGACCTGTGCGACGAGTACGGCTTCTACGTATGCGACGAGGCCAACATAGAGTCGCACGGCATGTACTACAATCTGCGTCGCGGCGGCACCCTCGGCAACAATCCCGAATGGCTCGACGCCCACATGGAGCGCACACGCAACATGTACGAGCGCGACAAGAACCGCGCCTGCGTAACTTTCTGGTCGCTCGGCAACGAGGCGGGCAACGGCTACAACTTCTACGAGACCTACAACTGGCTGAAGAGCGTCGACTCCATGCGTCCGGTGCAGTACGAACGCGCCGTACTCGAGTGGAACACCGACATATATTGTCCGCAATACCCCTCAGCCGCCGATTTCCGCCGTTGGGGAGAGAGCAAGACCGACCGACCGTACATCGCCAGCGAGTATGCCCACGCAATGGGTAACTCCACCGGCAACTTCAAGGATGTATGGGACGAGATTTACAAATACGACAATCTGCAGGGCGGCTTCATCTGGGATTGGGTCGATCAGGGAATATGGAAAGACACCCTCGGCGGCTTCTGGGGCTACGGGGGCGACTGGGGCGTCAACTCCCCGTCGGACGGTAACTTCTGTTGCAACGGCCTCGTCAACCCCGACCGCAGACCGCATCCGGCCCTCGCCGAGGTCAAAAAGGTGTATCAGAACGTACGATTCACCCCCGTCGACCTTAGCAAAGGGGTGTTCAACATAAGCAACGGTTTCTTCTTCACCTCGCTCTCCGACTACCGATTCACATACGCCGTAAAGGCGGACGGCAAGACCCTGCGTAGCGGCTCGCTCACCGTTAATCTGGCCCCCGGAGAGGACAAAGACTACACGGTATCGTTGGCGGGGCTCAAACCGCAGAAAGGCGTGGTATATACCTTGGATGTGTCGGTGACCGCCCGCACGGCCACACCGCTTGTAGAGGCCGGCTACGAGATAGCGTCGGAACAGTTCGTGTTACCCCTGACCTCTTACGACCGCAGACGGAAGATAAGCGGTACCCTTACATTGAGTGTAAACGATGACGAAGAGGCCGTAAATATTACATCGCCTAAAGTTACATTCATACTCGACAAGAGCACCGGCGATGTCATTCGCTACGATGCGGGCGCCTCGTCGTTCATCAATGCCGACGGCGGATTCATGCGTCCGGGCTTCTGGCGTCCGCCTACCGACAACGATTACGGCTCCGGTCTGCCAGCCCTGCAACAGCAGTGGAAAGCGACACCCAAGGCGAGCACGGTAACGGTGGCCGACAGCTCTACGTACGCTATGGTTAAGGTCGTTTACCCGCTCGCATACGGTGCCCGTTACGATGTCACCTACCGCGTATATGCCGGTGGTGCTGTAGGTGTGGAGTGCGCCTATACCGCCTCTAAAGACAAAGAGGCTGTTATGTTGCCTCGCATAGGCATGCGCATGGTGATGCCCGCCGATTACCTCTACACAAGGTATCTCGGCCGAGGTCCCGGGGAGAACTATTGCGACCGCAAATCGGGCTCCTACATAGGCATATACACCGCACACGTCGACGAGTATTACTACCCGTACGTTCGTCCGCAAGAGAACGGCCATCACACCGACGTCTCTTACATTGCAGTGGGTCGCAACAAGGCGGGCGGAAGCGGTCTGCTCATATCGGCGGACAGCCTCATGGAGTTCAACATACACCGAAACACCATAGAGGATTTCGACTCGCAGGAGTCCGACAGACCGTACCAATATTACAACCGTACACCCGACGAGTCGCGTGACGAGGCCATCTATCGCAACAAACGTCCCAAACAGACGCATATCAACGACATAGAACCGCGCGATCTCGTAGAGTTGTGCATAGACTACCGTATGCAAGGGTTGGCCGGAGACGACAGCTGGTACTCCAAGCCATACCCGCAATACACTATCCCCGCCACCGACAACTATCGATGGTCGTTCATGATGATACCGATACGGAATTTCGGGGAAGCAAGATAATATGTGAAATACGGCGAGACTATCGGTTTCGCCGTATTTTTATCGTTACGGTGGGTGGAGTAATGTGGGTTTTAGGGGAAGCGTGTTTTGGGTGGCTTGTGTTTTGGTACTAACATACGTATTGACATTCAATATCTGGAATCGGAGGTTGAAACACAATTCCAGCCTTTGATTCCAAATATTGAGTGCCGATATGTATGTTAGTACTTTTGTTTTTGTTTGAGTTTTTGTTTGAGTTTTTGTTTGGATGTGGTTTGTATTTGGATTACTCGCTTCACTATGGATGCGCAGTTAGGGGATTCATGCTTTTTTAGTTTGAACGTGTGATGAGTAGGCTTTCTCTTTTCCGCTCTGGACAGCGCAAGGAGTGTCGTTTCTATGTTTGAGTTGGTTCTATGTCGCAGGTAGAAAGCCGTGAAATTTTCCTGCTTTACAGCTCCCAAAGCGTAGCGTATAGGTATCAAACACACTATGCTATTTCAGCCCAAGCGTAGCTTAGTGGCATCAACCTCAAATCCCGCTTATTCCGGTCCGAGGCACGAGGACCGTAGGCCTTTCCTCTTGGCGGACCCGAAGTGTAACGCAGGGGCCGAGCGGGCCGGAGCCTCCCTCCGCCGGAGGCCCGCAATAGAGAGTAACGGAGCTATAAGCGTTATTCGCTGAGAGTACCTAACCGCATCTGTTAAAAATCCTGCCCGATGCGATCCCCCGCAGGCTCCGTCCCTTTGAAGCTCTTCAACTCCCAGCT
>CAMWRR010000133.1 GCA_947176715.1 uncultured Rikenellaceae bacterium
CGAGGCTCGCGGGCGCGTAGATGTGTATCATCTAGAGGGCATACGATATTATTATCAATATGTCGCCCACGGCCACCTTGCGGGATGCCGCGCCGTTGACGCATATACATCCGCTACCGCGCTGACCCTTTATCACGTATGTCTCGAAACGTTCGCCGTTGTTGTTGTTGACAACACTTACCTTCTCTCCGGCTATTATACCGGCACCGTCCATCAGGTCTTCGTCTATCGTGATGCTACCCACGTAGTTGAGATCCGCCTGAGTTACGCTCACACGGTGTATCTTGGACTTGAGAACCTCTATCGTCATAATCGAGTATTAAAAAACGTGCGCCGTATGTAAACCGGCATTACAATTACTTATAACGGATATTGTCTATAAGCCTTACCGCCCCCACCTGCACGGCTATACATCCGTACACGGCTCCCGGGTGCTCCCACGAGGCTATGCTCTGCATGGTGACGGCATCCACTATGTCGTAATACTCCACCTTCATAAGCTCGTTGGAGTCGATCTGCTCCTTGACCCACCTCTTGGTCTCCTCCACATCGGCCCACTCGCGACGGGCCACCGATGCGGCCAGCGTCATGTGTATCACGGGGGCGGCCTCGCGTTGCTCCGGAGTAAGCAGAGTGTTGCGCGAACTCATGGCCAACCCGTCATTCTCGCGTTTGATGGGGCACTCCACTATCTCCACGGGAGAGGCTATCTGACGGCACATCGACTTTATGATGGCTATCTGCTGAAAGTCTTTCTCGCCGAAATAGGCCTTATCGGGCTCCACGAACGAGAAGAGACGGCTGACCACCTGAGCCACGCCGTTGAAATGGCCGGGACGATGGGCACCCTCCATAACCGCGCCTATGCCACCGAAATCGAACTGTCTCGTGTCGGGCTCGGGATAGACCTCGTCTACCGAGGGGATAAAGACTATATCGCACCCCAACGACTCAAGCAAAGCCACATCGGCCTCCTCGGTGCGGGGGTAGTTCTTAAGGTCGTTCTTATCGTTGAATTGAGTAGGATTTACAAATACGCTTACCACAACCGTGGCATTCTCGGCCCGGCAACGCTCCACCAAAGAGGCGTGTCCCGCATGCAACGCACCCATCGTGGGAACGAAACCTACCGTACCCATACCGCGCCTCGACGCCACAGCCTCTCTAAGCCCGGCTACTGTTCTACAAATCTCCATCAGCAAAAATCGTTTTACGGTTCCTTCGTCCGTATTATCGTCAATCCGGGGAACCCCTCGGATTTTTCGGGGGCAAAGTTAGAGAGTTAAATCAATAAAAAAAATAAAAATCGGTCTTTTTGAATCCCTGCATCGACGCACCACGGCCCACCGCCACACCGGCCGTACAAACAGACCGACCCGTTTTATGAAGATATTCATAAAAAACCCCTATCTTTAACGTTGTTTACGGGAACAATATAACAGAAGTTGACTATGACAGATCTCAAATTGGATGTCCATACCCATACCGTGGCGAGCGGACATGCTTACAGCACTCTGGAGGAGATGGCGCGCACAGCGGCGGACAAGGGGTTGGAACTGTTGGGCATAACGGAGCACGGACCGTTGATTCCCGGCACGTGCGACCCGCTCTACTTCATGAACATGCACATAATACCGCGACGTATGTTCGGCATAGAGCTGATGTTGGGCGCCGAGGTAGACATAATCGATTACGATGGCAACATTGACCTCGGCATGCCGCATCTCGACCGTCTCGATCTTACGATAGCCGGCATACACCGACAATGCTACACCCCCGGCACCGTGGAGGAGAACACCTCTGCCGTGATAGGCGCAATACGCAACCCGCAGGTGGATATAATAAGCCACCCGGCCGACGGAGCCGCAACCGTCGACTTCGAGTCCATCGTGAAAGCGGCGAAAGAGCACGGCACCCTGTTAGAGATAAACAACCACTCCCTGGCACCCGTGCGCAAGTTGACGGCAGCTCGCGATAACAACATAACACTGTTGAAGTTATGCCGTCGCCACGACCTGCCTGTAATACTCGGTAGCGATGCGCACATATCGTTCGACATAGGACGTCACGACCGACTCGACGAACTTATCGAACTCGTCGGATTCCCCGACGAACTCATCGTCAACCGTAGTGTGGATATATTCAAAGGATTGATAAAGAAACGGTTGATACGATAATTATTCCTGTCAGGGGAAAACTCAGAAAATCCGCATAATTGCCATATCTTCCAAACAAGGAGACCTACCATTTATAGAGTCGGAGCCAAAGGTAGACCGCACCTCGCGGTGAACATATAGAGAGTAAGCCAATACCGACAGAAGAGGAGAGGCATATAAATTACTGACATTGTAAGCCGGCCTGTCTCCGTATGGGGGTCTCCGCCCGTAGCTATGTGTGCCTACCGCAAGGTGCGGATCCAGCGTTAATCTTAATGACAGTCAAGCGGAAAGACCCACGGTCCCCGTAGCTTTAGCCGCACCTTGCTACGGATAAAAGTTTTGCCGGACAGCGATAATAGTTAGGCCTTATTGCGGTTTAGAGGGCTACAATATCTCCGAAGCCGGCAATTCTACCCCAACCCGGCTACAAACTGCACGCACAATATTAGGAACACCATTGCTACCGGATATACCGTCGCATAGGCTATGGAGGGTGCCGAGCTATCGGTCATGGAGTCGGCGGCGGCCAAACCCGGGGTACTCGTCATACCGCCGGTAATTGTTCCCAACAGATCGAAGATATTGACCTTGAGGAACCGGATACCAACTATGGCCGCGGCCATCATGGGCACTAAGGTCACAACGGCACCGGCAATGAACAGGCTCCACCCCTCCTTCATTATCGTGCTCACCATGCTGGTTCCGGCGGAGGTACCGACACCGGCTAGAAATATCAACAGCCCCAACTGACGCAGAAGCTGGTTGGCGGAACTCGACATCGACCATACTATAGGACCCGTGCGCCCCTTCGCACTAAGCAACAGTGCCGTCAGAAGCACTCCGCCGGTAAGCCCGAGCGAGAATGCGAACGAGTCTCCGAACGAGAGGGTCACCCTGCCTATGAGCACACCGAACACTATGCCTAACGCTATCGGGAAGAAGTCGGTATCGGAGAGCTTCTTGGCATCGTTGCCCAAAAGTTTCGTCAGCTCGCGCAGCTCTTGTTTGCTGCCTACCACGGTGAGCTTGTCGCCCCACTTGAGCTGCAACTCGGGGGTGGGGGGCAGGTCTATACCTGAACGTCGTATCCTCGTCACGGTACAGTTAAAGTTGGAGGGGATATCGAGTGAGGCCAGACGTACATTCACCAATGCCTTGTTGGAGACGATAGCCGTTATCAGATCGAGGCTCTCGCCGAGGGGCAGATCCTCGGTTATGCGTCCGCCCACCAGCTGTTCGAGCTTATCGAGCGAGCTCTCGGTGCCGACAGCCTTTATGAGGTCGCCCTCATGCAGAACACTACGTCCCGACGGCATCACATAGTCGTCGCCGTGTTTTATCCGGGAGATGACCGCTCCCGTTACCACCCGCAAGCTGAGGTCGGCTATGGTACGGCCTATCGCAGAGGCACGTTCAACACGACACGTCCTCGTACCTATCTGCGGATATTCGTTACGGGTGTTCTCGGCCATCTCGCGTCTCACCTTATCGAGATCTATCTTACAGATGCGAGGCAACAGCTTCACGAACAATATCACACCTATAACGCCGAACGGATATGCTATACCGTAGGAGACAGCCGTGCCGTTACCCGCTATCTCTTTGGCCGTAGCCAAACCGGGAGTACTGGTGAGCGCACCTGTCAGTATGCCCGCCGTAGAGGCCGCATCAAGACCGAACAACGCCCGCATGGCGATAGCGGCAAGGGTGGCGGTGGCCACTATCACCACCGATATCGCAACCAACGACTGACCTTTTGAACGAAACGAACTGAAAAAGCCCGGCCCAGCCTGAATGCCTATCGTGAATATGAACAACACCATGCCGAAATCACTCAACGACGACGGAATTACAACACCGAAATGGCCGAACAGAAGCGCCACGAAGATAACCGCCGAAACATCCAACGATATGCCCTTCACCTCTATACGCCCGAGCATGAAACCCAAGGCTACTATGACGAAAAGAGCGAAATACGGCGACTGCAACAGATCTGACATGAGTTAGTTGGTTTGGTATTTTCCGCAAAGGTATCGTTTGTAGGCGAGATATCAAAACGAGCGAGATATCGGCCTGAGGAAAGAGGCGTCCGAAAAGGGGACGAACTATTATATAAGGTCACCGAGACAGGAGGTTAAGTCAGTGTTTATAGATGTTTTAAGACGATGACTTGCGTTTTGCATCGAGACTTGCGATCTTGTATCGAGACTTGCGGTTTTGCAAAGTGGCGTAATAAGGATCTGTTGTTTGTCAGAGAAATGTGAGGACCGGTCCGAACCAATGCGATAGGGAAATATATTGACGTGCCACCGGCGGCGTTTGAAGCACATAGCGACAGCAAAACAAAAGACTCCTGCGCACCCTGTCTCTGGCAGGCATAAACGGTCTACTTGTCTAATAATAAAGACTCATTTTAGGTTACCATCAACCTCCGATTATCGCCTCTCCGCGTTGTTATGTCTATGCGTTAGCGAGAAAGTCGAATACAATCACTATTCCCCGACCGAACAGCGCAAGTAGCGTAAACACTTTCGTCAGTTTAATCGCGAGCTAAATGAGTAGTCCCCCTTTCCGCTTTATTCTATTCATGCTTCAGCGAGGAGGGCAAACGTTTTTTCGCTTGATTAGGGTATATTTACTCGTACTACGGGATCTTCGACTTGCAGATACGAGATGTAGCAGATGGGTGTTAAACACAAGTTCAGCTTTCCCGTCCCTATAATAACGAAAGAGGTTAAACACTCTCTGCTATTCCAGCCCAAGCGTATGGATAGCACCAACCACAAATTTCGCTTATTCCGGTCCGAGGCACGAGGACCGTAAGCCTTTCCTCTTGGCGG
>CAMWRR010000134.1 GCA_947176715.1 uncultured Rikenellaceae bacterium
CTTAGACGGTCTTCCTCATTATATGGGGCTTATGGGTCACCCCATCTCCGACTGCTATCAGTCGTTCATGGCCTAGCGGGTGGAGGTGTTGCGCGGTCCGGCCTCCATGCTCTACGGCTCCAACGCTATGGGCGGTGTGGTCAACATAGTCACCCGCAAGATGCGCGAAGACGGTGTTAGCACCAACCTGCACTTGGGTTACGGCTCCTATAACACCTTGGAGAGCGAGATAACCAACCGCGTACGCAAGGGGCGTTTCTCCTCGGTTGTGAGCGGCTCCTACAATCGCACCGACGGTCACCGTCCCGATATGGATTTCAGCCAGTACGGCGGTTATGCCAATTGGGGCTACGACATATCGCAGAGTTGGAATGTTCGTGCCGATGTCAACGTCATACACTTCGACGCCTCGCAACCCGGAGCCGTCGACAACCCCATGCTCGATGCCGACCAGCGCGTCACCCGTGGTATGACCTCTCTGGCCATAGAGAACGACTACGGTGTCACCTCCGGAGCCGTAAGCCTCTTTTTTAACTGGGGCAGGCATTGGATAAACGACGGTTATACCGCCAATCCCGACGATTCCAATAACCCCAAAGCCTATCGCTTCAATTCGCGCGACGATATGACGGGAGTGTCGCTGTACCAGAGCGCGCGACTGTTCAAAAGCGGTCGACTGACCGTCGGGTTCGACTATTTCCGTTCGGGCGGTCAGGCGTGGAACCGTTACGTAGAGGGGCCTCGCGACGGCGAGAGGTCGGATATAGCCGATAAGGTGGCGCATGAGACGGCTGGATATATAGACCTGAGGCAGGGAGTGGGGTCGTGGCTTACTGTGGACGCCGGGGTGCGTCTCGACCACCATTCGCATATAGGCACCGAGTGGATACCGCAGGCCGGGTTGTCGTTCCATCTGCCTCGTCGTCTGGAGCTGAAGCTCTCGGCGGCCAAAGGGTTCCGTTATCCCACCATACGTGAGATGTATATGTTCCCGCCGCAGAATCCCGACCTCAAACCCGAGCGCATGTGGAACTACGAGCTGGCTCTGTCGGGGGCTGCGTTGGGCGGGCGGCTGTCGTGGGGTGTCAATCTGTTCTATATCAACGGCGAGAACCTTATTGTGACGGTGCCGCGCGAGGGTACCACACCGCTCAATATGAACACCGGCAGGGTAGATAACGCTGGCGTAGAGACTGAGATTCTCTATAGTATATCCGACGCGTGGTCGGCGGAGGCCAATTATAGCTATCTGCACATGAAATACCCCGTCATAGCCGCGCCGGAACACAAGCTCTATGCCGGAGTATCGTTCACAAAGGGTCGCCTGTCGGTATCTACCGGGGTGTCGTATGTGGCAGGGCTTTATAAGTCGGTGTCACCAGTGGAGACGGAGGATTTCGTGCTGTGGAATATGCGTGGACGCCTCCGTGTGACCAAGTGGCTCGATGTATGGGCCCGTGGCGAGAACCTGTTGGCACAACGATACGAGATAAATGCCGGATACCCTATGCCGAAAGCTACGGTGGTGGCGGGTGTGGATATAAATTTTTAGATGAACGTGTACGGATATTTCGATCCACATCTCCTCGGCCTGTAGAAAACAGTCTCTGCCCGTGAGGCGTTTTGTTGGACGATATTGGGTACTGATAATCGGTATGCCATAAATGATCTGATTTGTAAACTATTAACATGAATGGATATGAAAAAAATTATTTTTACGGCTATGTGTGCCACGCTCTTCGTTTCGGGTAGCGGATGCGCCAACGCTCAGGATAAGTCGTCAGAAGAGCTTCCCAAAGTGTATCTGTTGGAGGAGATATCGTCCGACAACCTTATTAAGATATACGAGGCTCTCGGTCGTGAGGCTACAGGTAAGGTGGCGGTGAAGATCTCCACCGGAGAGCCTGGCGGTAACAATTTCCTGCAACCGGCCCTGATAGCGCCTCTCGTGCAAAAGGTAGGCGGCACTATCGTGGAGTGCAACACCGCCTATAACGGCAAACGCTCCACTACCGAAGAGCACATGAAAGCGGCGGAGGATCACGGCTTTACGGCTATCGCCCCGGTAGACATAATGGATGCCGAGGGTGAGACGGCTCTGCCTGTTACGGGCGGAAAGCACCTCAAGGAGGATTTCGTAGGCTCGCACTATCCCGACTACGAGTTCACCATAATACTGTCGCACTTCAAGGGGCACGCTATGGGCGGCTTCGGCGGTGCCATCAAGAACATGTCGATAGGCATAGCGTCTGCAGGAGGCAAGGCGTGGATCCATACCGCCGGCAAAGCCAAATCGGACCTTTGGAACCATCTGCCCGAACAGGACCATTTCTTGGAGTCGATGGCCGAGGCGGCAAAGGCCGTAGCCGACCATTGCGGAGATAATATCCTGTATATCAGTGTGGCTAACAATCTGTCTGTGGACTGCGATTGCAGCTCGCATCCCGAAGATCCCCGTATGGGCGACATAGGCATTCTCGCCTCGCTCGACCCGGTAGCCCTCGACAGAGCCTGCACCGACCTCGTACGTGCGTCGGAGGACCACGGCAAGATACACCTTATAGAGCGCATCGATTCGCGCCACGGCATGCACACGCTCGAACATGCGGAGGCAATAGGGTTGGGCAGTCAGAGTTATAAGTTGGTGAGGTTGGACTAATAGCATATATCCGATTCTTGGATATTCGGTATGTCAATCTATTTGTGACATACCGAATTTTCGTATATATCGTTTGGGGCCTAAGCATAAAATAATTATATTTGTTAATTATTAAAAAACCTTAACTATGAAGAAAATTGTATTTGCTTTGCTGGCATGTGCATTGTTTTGCTCGTGCAACAGCGTTCCTAACCAATCCATAATGGAGCCTATCGACTACAAAGAGTTGGGCGATATTATAAAGAAAGACAGTACGTTCGCTTTCTTCTACTTTTGGTTACAGGGCGATATAGAGGGTTTGAGCGATATAGACAAGGCCCGTTTCAAGGACGTGACCTATCGTAAATTATATTCGTTGTTCAAGTTCTCTAATGATACCACCAAGATTAAACCTCTGAAAGAGAAGTGGACAAATGAGTGGAACGAGATATACGGCGGGTATGGCGCCAAAGGAGATTCCGCTGTAAACTATTGGATAAAATACAAGGAAGAACACTCTTTGAGTAAGAATGTCAAGATAGAGTTCGTCTCTTTGGACAAGACCTATTATAGATATATAAACGCCATAGAGAGCGTGAATTTTGCGTTCAGGCTTACCCCTTTGCAGGGTGGTGTCGAACAGATACGTTTCAACTATCGTTGCGCTCCCAAAATCAACGATGTCAAGTATGCGGAGGCGCATAACTGTATATACACCAAGCCGTTCGATTCGCCTATCGTGAGATACTGGGAGGCGGATTATTCGGATAGGTCGCGACTGGAGAACGTATCTACGGACGAATTTATACGCGATTACAATATAGTGTTCGAGGTGACGGAGATGCGCAAAGACGGTGTCAACTACAGCATCGACGATCTTAACATCCCTGTTTCGGTGGTGGCACTGTTAGAGACCGATTCCGTAAAAAATCCGTATCTGTACAATATCAAAAAGGAGACGCTTATAAAAGAGGTCGTGTCTGCGGACTACAAGGGATGTTCCGAGTTCGTATCCGAACAGCTCAGTTCGTTGCTCAGGAAGAAATTCCCTAATGAGTACGAGTTTGTGGAGCGTGCCAAATAAGATATACGTATCTTGCCGTTGAGACAGACGTTGCGGAGATTGCCTCCGCAACGTCTGTTGTTTAGTGTCCACGGTTTTGCTATTTCGTATTTGTTCGATATTTTTGTGAGGAGTTTTATTTCTGTAGTATGGCCGTTTACTGGAACCCGTGGCACGGATGCCGCAAGACGAGCGAGGGGTGCGAACATTGTTATGTCTACAGCCGCGACGGCTTGTACGGCAAGGACAGCTCCGTGGTGTCGCGGACGGCCAATTTCGATCTGCCGCTCAGACGTAAGCGTGACGGCGGCTACAAGATAGCTTCCGGAGAGACTGTGTTGGCATGTTTCACTTCCGATTTCCTGTTGTCGGATGCCGACGGGTGGCGTCCCGAGGCGTGGCGTATGATACGCGAGCGGCGCGATCTTAGCTTCTTCTTCATAACCAAGCGTATAGACCGCTTCATGGTGGGGTTGCCCGACGACTGGGGCGAGGGTTACGACAATGTGGCGGTAGGGTGCACGGTGGAGTGCATGAGGGTGGCCGACTACCGGTTGCGTATATTCCGACAGCTGCCGATAAAACACCGCATAATAATATGCGCCCCGTTGATTGAGCCGTTAGATCTGAGCCACTATCTCGACCGTTCCGTGATAGAGGAGGTGTCGGTAGGCGGCGAGTCGGGAGCCGAGGCCCGCGTGTGCGACTACGACTGGGTGCTCGGAATACGCTCGCAGTGCATGGCTGCCGGTGTGCCGTTCTCGTTTCATCAGACCGGCGCGAGGCTTCTTAAAGACGGTAAGCTGTATAATATCGAGAGGAGGTACCAGCACTCGCAGGCAAAGAGGGCGGGGATAGGGTATGGAGGTTGATTTTTTAGATGTCTTTTCGCTTCGGCAATATAAACTTCGTTTTATTGCTCTCGGCTTATCTATTCCTTTGTCGAGTTATAAAAGTAAGTCTCAACGAAGTGTCCCGCTGGAAGGCACATATTAAAGAGCGATAATGATCAACAGAAAGAGGTAATAAAAATGGGAGTTCTGAAATGAACTCCCATCTTTTTATCTCCGTTGTTGGCGTTGTTGCTCTTTGACCATCTCCTCGTAACGGGCCATCCATTTGGATTTCTTACGGGGTTTCTTGGCGTTCTCTTTCATGCGGAGGTGTAGCTTCTCGTCGCTTACGAAGCGGCGGAAGAGCATCATCTGCACTATAGATGTCTCTTATAAACATCTCCGAGCCCACGAGACTAAGGCGAATCTCGTTTGACCTCATAGGGTTTAAAA
>CAMWRR010000135.1 GCA_947176715.1 uncultured Rikenellaceae bacterium
ACCTTTTGAGCAGGCGAAACTGGATGGTGGAGCGGTCGTTGATTATGCCCATCATACCTCCCAAAGCGTCTATCTCTCTGACTATCTGGCCTTTTGCTACGCCGCCAACGGCCGGATTGCACGACATGTTGGCGAATTTGGTCATATCCATAGTGATTAGCAACACTTTGGAGCCCATTATGGCGGCGGCCCTTGCGGCTTCGCATCCGGCGTGTCCTCCGCCGACAACTATGATATCGTACTCGGTTGTCATATAATTACGCAACTTATATCAAAACACCACACTTTCACACCCACGATTAAATTAAGCCGCTCAAATGTCGCCCGGCCCGCCTTGACAGCCATACCGGGATTGCCAATCTGAGAAAAGACATTCTTTGTCGAGTATAAAATGCCTCCAACGGAAAAATCATAGTAAGGTCGGAAAGTATCGCCTCATCTTACCGCACAAAACGGCCAAAAAAGCGTTTTTAAGCCATTTTATCCAACAAAGCGAGGTAATCCTCCTCTTTGCTTCTCATAACGGCCTGTTCGGTCTCTTTTTTGTCTTTGTAGCCGAGGAGGTGGAGCACGCCGTGTACTATTACCCGTTTGAGTTCGCGCTCGAAGGTGGTGCCGAACCTGTCGGCGTTGTCGCGCACGCAGTCGACGCCAATGGCGAGGTCGCCTGATATTATGCGCTTTGTGCCGTTATCCTGACAATAGTCGAATGTGATTATGTCGGTTAGGTAGTCGTGCTCGAGAAACTGTCTGTTTGTCTGCAACATGTAGTCGTCGGAGCAGAATGCTATGTTTATCTCCCCGACAATGCCGCCCTCTGCCTTTACCACCTCTTCGAGCCATCGTGACGTGAGCCTGCGACCCTTGTATGCGAAGCCGGACCTCTCCGTATGGTATGTTATGGCCATATTTGAAACGATTTGTTAAACTGCCGGCAAAAGCCGGATAAAACTATTGTTTGGCGAACCACGGCTCCGGATTTATGGGCGTGGTCTCTTTCCATAACTCGAAGTGCAACGAGCCGTTACCTCCGGTGGCGGACACTGTGCCTATCCTGTCGCCCGCCCTGACCTTGTCGCCCGCCTTGACGGCCGCTCCGGCAAGGTTTGAGAATACCGTTATGTAGTTGCCGTGACGCACCATCACTGTGGTGCCCATACCCTGAAACGAGAATACCTTGGTGACCTCGCCCGCAAATACGGCGCGCGCATTGCTTCCGGCCTTTACCGTGTAGGTAATTCCTTTGTTGTCTACTTTAAGGGTAGGCTGCAACGGATGCGACTGTATGCCGAAACGCTCTGTTACGGCTCCTCCCGTCACGGGGTGGGGTAGCTTGCCCTTGGCCGCGGTGAAGTCGCCCGTCAGCTTCGACAGGACGGCATTGTCGGCGGCGCTCGCCTCGCGGTCTTTGCGTGCCTGCTCCTCTATTATGCGGCGTATCTCGGCCTGCAGACGGTCTACCACCTTACGGTTCTCGGCTATGGCGGCGCCTATGTTCTTCTCCTCTTTTTTGAGCGTGGCCAGCTCGCTACGGTAGCGCGCCTCCTCGCGTGTGAGGCTGGCCACCTCCTCGTTACGGGCTGTGATGGTGCCGTTTAGCTCTTTCTCTTTGCCGTGCAGCTTCGCCGTCTCGTGCTCTATGCGATCGCGGGTGGCGGCTATCTCCTGTCCTTTGCTTCGTCGCAGCTCCAGATGCCGCCTTATGTAGGCCGCCCGTCGCGTCATGTCGTTGAAGTCGGAGGCGGAGAATAAAAAGATGAGATAACTGCCCGTCTTGTACTCCTTGTAGGCGGTCACCACTATCGCCGCATACTCTTTCTTTAGCTTGGACAGCTGTGTGGCTAACGTGTCTATGCTCTTGTTGTTGCGGGCAATGTCGCTCTTTATCAGCTTGGTCTGCTTGTCGAGCGACTCTATGATGCTCTTGCGGTTCTTTATGTTGCCGTCTACCAGAGAGAGGTTTGAGAGGCTGCTCTTCTGACGGCTCTTGTTGCTCTGTAACAGTTCGTTGTTCTTCTTTATCTCCGCCTCCGCACGCTCTATGTCTTTTTTGAGCGATTCGACGGTCTGCCCGTAGGAACAGAGGCAGACCGCGAACATTATGATGGAGAGCAGATAGCGCATTGCCGTATTATCAGTATATCGCCTCGAACTGCTGGAGGAAACGTATGTCGTTCTCGAAGTAGAGACGCAGGTCCTTGACCCCGTAGCGCAACATGGCTATGCGCTCCACACCCATGCCGAACGCGAAGCCGCTGTATCTGTTAGAGTCGATGCCGCACGCCTCGAGCACATTGGGGTCTACCATGCCGCAACCCATTATCTCCAACCATCCGGTGCCCTTGCATACGTTGCACCCCTTGCCGCCGCACAGGTTGCACGACACGTCCACCTCGGCCGACGGCTCGGTGAACGGGAAGTAAGAGGGACGCATCCTTATGGCGGTGTTCTCGCCGAACATCTCTTTGGCGAAGTAGAGTATTGTCTGTTTGAGGTCTGCGAACGATACGTTCTCGTCTATGTATAGCCCCTCCACCTGATGGAATATGCAGTGGGCACGGTACGATATGGCCTCGTTGCGGAATACGCGTCCGGGACACACCACCCTTATGGGGGGACGGCTGTTCTGCATCACCCTCACCTGTATGGAGCTGGTGTGGGTGCGTAACAGTATGTCGGGATTCTTCTCCACGAAGAATGTGTCCTGCATGTCGCGCGCCGGATGCTCGGGCGGGAAGTTGAGCGCCGAGAATACGTGCCAGTCGTCCTCTATCTCGGGTCCGTCCGCTACGGTGAAGCCCAGACGCGAGAATATATCCACTATCTCTTTTCTTACCAACGAGATAGGGTGGCGCGTACCCACATTTCGGGCGGTGGCCGGACGGCTCATGTCTATGGCGCCGCCGTCGCTCTCGGATATGGTGTCGAGGCTCTCCTTTAGCTCGTTGATTTTGGCTATGGCTTTGGTCTTCAGCTCGTTGATGGTCTTGCCCACCTCCTTTTTCTGCTCGGCCGACAGACTCTTGAACTCCTCGAAAAGGGCGGTCAGCTCGCCCTTCTTACCCAATATCCTTATTCTGAAATCTTCGATCTCAGCCAAGGTGGCGGGCTTGAAACCGCCAACCTTCTCCATTAGCTCCTTGATTCTATTCTGCATGGTATTCCTTGTAATATTTCTCCGTATCTTCGCGGCTCAGACGTCCCGTCCGGGTGCCGGTTATCACCACGTCCTCCACCGGTCTGTCGAATGAGTCGGTGGCCGAGGCGGCTATCTCGTCGACTACATCCATCCCCTCTATGACATAACCGAATACGGTGTATTTGCCGTCCAGAAACGGGGTGCCCCCCTCGCGGAGGTAACGGTGGCGGACGGTGTCGTCATAGTTTATGCCGCTCTTGTCGATAGCCGCTTCGTCTATGCCGTTGCGGCCTTGCACTATGTAGAAATGCGACCCCGAGGATAGTCTGCCGGGGTTGACGTCGTCACCCTCGCGTGCGGCCCCTACCGCGCCTCTTATGTGCACCAGCCCGTCGACGAACTCCGGCTCTATCTTATGGTCTGCGTCACCCTCGCCGAGACGTTCCCCGGGAGCCGCTCCGCGCGAGGTGGGGTCTCCGGCCTGTATCACGAACGCCTCTATGACGCGGTGGAACAGCAACGAGTCGTAGAAGCCGTCGTCGCACATCTTTATGAAGTTGTCGCGGTGGGTTGGGGTCTCGTCGAAGAGCATCATTGTTATGTCGCCCTTGTTCGTACGTATCGTGGCTGTGCGCGCCTCCGTGCCGTCGTCGTGCGAGGCGGTCCCGCAACCGGCTGCGGCAAACACCAACATCGCCGCGAGAATATTGCGATATATTTTCATCTTACGAATTGTTTCTGTGCCTGACTTTACGGCACAATCCTTACTATCGGACAAAAATACACAATATTGACGAAATTGCGCTCAACGGCAGGTAAAAAAATTATTGCCGTGAGGTAAAAATAGGACGGTTTAGCAATTAGATGTAAATCATGGATAAAGCCTGTGTTTTGACGCAAAGGCAAGGTTTTCTTGTGAAAAGGGGCGCCGAGAATTGAACGTGCCTTTCTCGGTTAAACCGGACGGACCCGCGCGCCTTGCGACGGACAAAAGAGGCATTGGGCCAATAATGCCATACGTCGCTCCTACTTAGCGGGCCTTAGGAATGAGATTTTTCCGCCCGCCGCGTGTGGTGGCCCCGTTGTCTGGTGCGGCCAGCCGCTTTTCCGCTACGCTATTGTGTTTGATATCCCTCGCTGGCGATAGGGCCGAGTTTCGCTTTACGGATATTCTACCGGACAGCGTTATAAAAGGCGGTACCGTCCGCAGGCTGTCGGGTGCGGTAGATTACGTGTGGCGTGGCCCGCCTATTTGAAGTCGATAAACATGACCATAGGCATCTCCGTGGCTCTGGACAGTGCGTCGTGCAGCTCCTTGCTCCGTACGCGGTCGAGTTTGCCGTTGTATCGCAGCGTCTCTATGTCGGACGGGTACACCATAGTGGCGTGTCCGCCGTACGATAGCGGGAAGTTGCCCCATGCGCCGGGACCTCCGTCGTAGTCGTTGACGAATATGTTGCATCGGGCCATGTGTTCGTCTATGCGTATGCCTGTTCTGTAACGGTTTACGTCGCCGCTCGTGCGGTCGTAGGCCACTACTGTTAGAGAGTCGTTGTGACATACCTGAAAATAGATGCGCGAGGGTGTCGACATCATCGACTCTATGTGGTACGACGCCGGATCGGTCCTGCGCGAGTTTTTACCGTTCTTATACCTCATGGCCCCCGACGGCTCTATCGTGGCCAAGGGGCGTATGGCCTTGTGGTCGAACGAGAACAGGGTGTCGCTCACCGACGAGAGCACCTCCATGACGCCTCCTCCCCCGTAGCCGTACAGTTGCGGGAATATCAGACGCATAGAGGGTGACAATGTGTCGCGATAGACGAGCGTGT
>CAMWRR010000136.1 GCA_947176715.1 uncultured Rikenellaceae bacterium
ATGTTGAGCACCCCCTCGTCGAGCAACGGCCCTACGCAACGGCACATTATGTGCGGCGTGTGTCCGTAGCGTCCGAAACCGTCCGGCAGTCCGGCGTTGGGGTGGGCCGAGAGGGCGCAGGGCACTATCTGCGACATGCGTTTAAGAAGCGGCGCCATCTTCTCTGCACCGAACGAACAGTTCAGCCCCATAGAGAGCAACCCCTCCGTGTGGGCGAAGGTACGGCAGAATGCCTCCACGGTGTGGCCCGAGAGCAGACGTCCCGCCTCGTCGGTGACACTGGCCGACAACATGAGCGGCAACCGTACGCCTCTGCGTCGCATCACCTTGTCGTAGGCCGAGACGGCCGCTTTGGCGTTCAACAGGTCGAATATCGTCTCTATCAGTATTATGTCGCATCCGCCGTCGGCAAGCCCCTCTATCTGGGTCATATAGGCCCGCTCCAACTCCTCGAACGTTACGTTGCGGAACGCAGGGCGCTCCACGTCGGGCGAGAGCGAGGCCGCCTTGCCGGTAGGCCCCACCGACCCGGCCACATAACGCTCCGCAAGGCCGCTCTCGTCCACGGCTCTACGGGCCAGACGGGCCGCCTCGCGGTTGATCTCGTAGACATACTCCTCCATGCCGTAGTCGGAGAGCGATACGGCGTTGGCGTTGAATGTGTCGGTGGTTATGATGTCGGCCCCGGCATCGAGATAGCGGCGGTGTATCTCGGTTATCAGACCGGGGCGTGTGAGCGCCAGAATATCGTTGCATCCGGCCAGCTCCACGCCCCACTCCTCGAACCGTTCGCCCCGGAAGTCTGCCTCCGACAGGCCGTAGCTTTGTATCATGGTGCCTAACGCTCCGTCGAGCACCACCACCTTTCGGCTTAAAAGTTCCTTTATCAATGTTGTCAGTCGCGTTGAAATTCCTACTGCCGTCTCTCTTGTCGGGAGCCTGCTATCCCCGGCTTAGAGCGACAGCTCTATTTCAAACATCTTGGGCCATCTCTTGCCCGTGACGTATATCTTTTTGCTCTCCGGATTGTAGGCTATGCCGTTGAGCACGTCGGTGGAGCGTCTGATATCCTCCGGCTCGAGCAGATCGTCGCACTCCACTATCGCCTCTACGTACCCCGTGGAGGGGTCTACGATGAGTATGTTGTTGTAGCCGTAGACATTGGCCCATATCCTGCCGTCTATCCACTCCAGCTCGTTTATGTTGAATACCGGGCCGGCAGGGGTGGTCACCGCCACACGCCTCTTGCGCTCGAAGGTGACAGGGTCTACCTCGCAGATATATTGCGAACCGTCGCTCATGTAGAGCCGCTCGCCGTCGTTGGTGAGGCCCCAGCCCTCGGTGTATATGGTGCGCCGGTCTATCTCTTCGAGCGTCGTGGGGTCTAACAGCAACACCTGATGTTCGCGCCATGTCAGCATGTAGAGGGTGTCGCCCAATACGGTTATCCCCTCGGCGAAGAAACGGTCGTCCACCCTCGTGCGCTTGACGGTCTCCAGCCCGGGGAACGAAAGCGTCTCTATGAACGAGAGTCCGTATTCGCCGCTGCTCTCATACAGCATGCCGTCGTGGAACTCCAGCCCTTGCGTGTATGTCTTGCGCGAGTGGGGCAGCACATCCTTGACCTTGACGTTCATTCTGCGGGGCTCGGGCTGTATCGCCGATATGTGCTCCTCCGCGATGCCGTCGTCGCCCCCTCCTGCGCATGCACACGAGGTGGCCGCAAGAGAGACCGCTATGGCGAGAATGACGCTATTTTTCATGTCCGTCGTTGTTAATCATGTCCACCCATGTGCGGATGTCCTGCTCGCGACTGCGACGGCATACGAGCAAGGTATCGCCCCCCTCTATGAGTATGTAGCCGTCCAGACCGTCTATTATGGCCCGTTTGCCGTCCGAGAGCTTTATGATGGAGCCTTTTACGTCGCTGAGCAACAGGCTCCCGGACTTGCCGCCGGTGACATTGCCGGAGCCGTCCTTGTCGGCCATGGCGTATAGCGAGCCCCATGTGCCTATGTCGGACCATCCGAGGTCGGCCTGACATACGCACACGTTATCGGCATGCTCCATTATGCCGTAGTCTATGGATATGTTGGGACACTCGGGGTATATCGAATCTATGTACTCCTGTTCGCGCTCCGTCAGGTAGAGGTCGGCGCCGTCGGCGAAAAGGGTCTCTATCTCGGGCTGGAAACGCTCGAACGCCTTTATTATGGACGGCACGCTCCATACGAATATGCCGGAGTTCCACAGAAACTCGCCCGTAGAGAGGAATACCTCGGCCATTTTGAGGTCGGGCTTCTCGGTGAAGAGCTTGACGCGGTAGAGCGAGTCGTCGCCGCGCATGGACTCCCCCTTCTGTATGTAGCCGTAACCGGTTTCGGGACGGGTGGGGGTTATGCCCACGGTCATGAGCACGTCGTTGTCGTTTGCGAAATCCATAGCGTCGGTTATCACCCTCTCGAACTCCGCCTGCTTGAGTATCAGGTGGTCGGCGGGGGTGAAGGTGACCACGGCCGACGGGTTGACCGAGGCTATGCGGTGTATGGCGTAGGCTATGCAGGGCGCGGTGTTGCGGCGCATAGGCTCGCATAGCACCTGACTCTCGTGAAGCTCGGGCAGCTGCTCCAGAACGAGCGACTTGTACCGCTGGCTGGTGACTACCAAGAAGTTCTCGGCAGGTATCACCGGCGCGAAACGGTCGAACGTGAGCTGTATGAACGTGCGCCCCACGCCCATGACGTCGATGAACTGTTTGGGACGCTCCTCGCGGCTCAACGGCCAGAAACGACTGCCGATGCCTCCGGCCATTATGACGCAATATCTGTTTCTGTTCATAAAAAAACTGTTTCTGCAAAGGTAACCTTTTAGCCGCTAAAATACAAGCGGACACAGCCTCTTTTATCGCATCCGCATACGGCGAGGCCGGACATCTATGCGCGGCTGACTGCGGCCCGGGCGAGCCGCGTCTGCAATATCTTCTCCCGCATCAGAACAGGAACTGGAACAGATCCGGCATCTCGTTCAGATACTCGTAAACGAACCCTTTCTCCGACATGCGTTCGAGCAACGGTTTGAGGTCGTCGCGGTTCTGCAGCTCTATGCCCACCAAGGCGGGACCCTGTTCGCGGTTGTTCTTCTTGGAATATGCGAAGTGGGTTATGTCGTCGTTCTTGCCCAACACCTGTTGCAGGAAGTTGAGCAACGCCCCGCTACGCTGGGGGAAGCGCACCACGAAGTAGTGTTTGAGCCCCTCGTAGAGCAACGACCGCTCCCTTATCTCCTCGGTGCGGGTTATGTCGTTGTTGCTCCCGCTGACGACGCATACCACCGTCTTGCCCTTTATCTCGTCGGCATAGGCGTCGAGGGCGGCTATCGAGAGCGCGCCCGCCGGCTCCGCCACGAGTGCGCTGCGGTTGTATAGCTCCAGTATGGCGGTGCACACCTTGCCCTCGGGTACGGTCACTATGTCGTCGAGCACCTGTCGGCATATCTCGACGGTGTACTCCCCAGCCTGCGCCCCCGCGGCTCCGTCCCCGCAGTTGTCGAGTGACGGCAGTTTCACCGGATGGCCGGCCTCTATGGCCGCTTTCATCGACGCGGCTCCGGCCGGCTCCACTCCTATCACCTTGGTCGACGGCGATATCTGTTTGAAGTAGCTGCCCACCCCGGATGCCAGACCGCCGCCACCTATGGGCACGAACAGGTAGTCGACGGGGGCGGTGGCCTCCTGTATTATCTCCATGCCTACGGTGGCCTGCCCCTCTATCGTTTTGGGGTCGTCGAATGGGTGTATGAATGTCATGCCTCTGTCCCGGGCGAAAGAGAGCGCCTCTCTGTTGGAGTCGTCGAAGGTGTCGCCCGTAAGCACTATGTCTACGAAGTCCTTGCCGAACATGCGCACCTGATCTATCTTCTGACGCGGTGTGGTCGTGGGCATATATATGGTGCCACGGCATTTGAGCGCCTGACACGAGTAGGCTACCCCTTGCGCATGGTTGCCCGCCGAGGCGCACACCACCCCCGCCGACAGATCGTCATCCGACAACTGCGCCATCTTGTTATATGCGCCGCGTATCTTGTACGACCTCACTATCTGCAGATCCTCGCGCTTGAGCCTGATATCGGCCCCGTAACGCTCGGAGAGCACCATGTTGCCCGTCAGCGGGGTCTGCACCGCTACGCCGCCTATTCTCATTCGGGCGGCCACTATGTCGTTTATGGCCGGGAAGTAACTTTTTTTCGTCATATCTAAATTGTCTTATGCCGATACCTGAGATGTCGGTAACCTACAAATGTAATAAAAATTATCGGCTCGGCGGTCGGAATTCCGGCATAAATTTATAGTTTGACTATCTCGCCCAGCTCGGGTATGGCTATCGGAATGTCGCGCTCTCCGGCCTCTTTGGCGAATACGCGGGGAGGGTCCGATAGCGGTTCGTCGGAGAGGTCGAATGTGCCGTAGTGCATGGGCAGGGTCAATCCTGCGCCCAGCTCTGCCGAGGCGTCCAATGCCTCGTAGGGCGATATGTGGTTGCGTTGCATGAACCAGCGCGGCTTGTATGCTCCTATGCCTATCACCGCCACGTCGGGCCGGCCGCATAGCGAACGCACCTCTCTGAAGTGACGTCCGTATCCCGTGTCGCCGCTGTAGTAGAGGCTCCGTCGGCTGCCGCTTATCCAGAAAGAGCCCCACAGACGCGCCCCTCCGTCGTTGGCGCCGCGTTTGCTCCAGTGCTTGGCCGGCAGAAAGGTTATGCTTATGGGGTCGGCGTCGTAACGCTGGTACCATCCCGCCTCCACTATGTCGGCCGTGCCGTCTCCCCATTGGGCTATCAACTCGCCCACCCCTATGCCGCACACCACCGTTATACCTGTCGCTTATAACCATCTGACGCTGCCGACGGTA
>CAMWRR010000137.1 GCA_947176715.1 uncultured Rikenellaceae bacterium
GAGCCCGAATGGTGGAATAGGTAGACACGCCGGACTTAAAATCCTGTGACCCTTTCGGTCGTGCGGGTTCAAGTCCCGCTTCGGGTACGCATCAACTTCACAAGTTCCTAAATAGCATTAATTTAGGAACTTTATTTTTTGTGACACGGCGCTATTCGGAGCTATCCGCAACACTACCCATCAATATCATGAAACAATACCTGAAAGAGTCCGAAGCCAACACCCGCAGAGCCTACGAAATAATAGAGGATCTGAATATGGTTACCGCATGGAGATCGATAGGTGCGGAGGTACGTCCGGTCGGCTCGCTGGCGATGGGCCTCATGATGAAACACCGCGACATAGACTTTCATATATATACACCTACGCTCGATCCAGCAGTCGACTTCGGGGTTATGGCCCAACTTGCCGGACACAAGTCGGTAAAACGAATAGAGTACGTCAACCTCTCGGAGACCGATGAGGCCTGTATCGAATGGCACGCATGGATAGAGGATGCCGACAAAAACCTATGGCAGGCAGACATGATACACATTCTCGCAGGGTCGCGCTACGACGGCTATTTCGAGAAGATGGCAAGACGCATCGTAGAGGTTATGACCGAGGAACAACGAGAGACCATACTCAAGCTCAAATACGACACCCCCGACAACGAGAAGATCATGGGAGTGGAATACTACCGGGCTGTAATACGCGACGGCGTAAGCACCTACCCCGAATTCGACAGATGGCGCAAAGACAACCCCGTAGACGGCATAGTCGAGTGGATTCCGTAACAACGGTTAATAGCACGAACGACAAAGTACGAAAATCACCGGCATTATCCATACTCCCGGAAAACCGTATCTGAGACATTAAAGTCGTACATATATCCCTATCCGCAATTAATAAACACCCCCTGTTTCTCGCTTAAAAATATCTGAAATTTTCCGTATATTTGCAGTGGAATAAAAATCCGGGGGATGGAGACGATAAAGGAGACTACCCTTTACGAGAAGACCGAATATCTGTGTGCCGATCGCGATTACGTGGCTCTCAACGAGTTCTACCACCAGCTCATGGACGAGTTGTCGGGTTACGGCTTTATGCCCTCGTCTCAGTACGATTTCATCCTTAGCCCCGATAACATTCTGGTCACCGAGCTATACCGTTGCAAATACGACTTCAAGCTGGTTGGCGAAGGCGGCGAAAGGATCAGGAAACAGTTTCTGCCCGCTTTAGACCGGTCGGATGCGGAACATGCCTGTATGGTGGACGCGTCGGTCTACTCCATAGTGTTGTCGCTGGCCGTTCTTAAGGAGGCGCCGGAGTTGTATGCCGTCTATTGCCGTCCGGGCGCGCTCTTCTTCGGGCTCGACAGCTTTAAAAGCAACGGCCGTAGCGGCGCCGACAAGCTCATAACCGGCAAATATCTCGCCTACCCCGACATAGCCCGTTGCTACGATATAATAACCTTTCTCCGCAACGGCGGCGTAGAGCCCTCCGAAGCCGAGAGCGCAGAGGGCACCAAATCGTCCAAGACAGATAAAAGCGACCGTCCCGACGCCAACGGCTGGTTCCCCATACACAAGGCGGCAGCCGACGGCAACCTCAAGCGGTTCAAGCGTCTGGCCTCCCACGGCGGACACCTCTACGACCGTGTACGCGACGGACGTACAGTGCTACACATAGCCGTACAGAACGGTAACGCCGACATTGTCCATTATTTGGTAGAGGAGATAGGCTTCGACATAGACCTTCAGGAGCGTATGCTCTCCAAGACGGCCCTGCACAGAGCCATAGACAACGACGACAGGGCTATGGTCGACTATCTGGTCTCGCACGGTGCCGACTACAAAAGATACCCGCTCTCGCCGCTATCGTATGCCGTTGAGCGAGGCAGTATGCTGATTGTCAAATATTTCGTCAATAACGGACTTATAGACGTCAACAGCCGCGACTCCTACGGCGAGCCGCCGCTCTACTACGCCATATCGCGCGGCAACGCCTCCGTGCTACGCTTTCTCATCTCTTCGGGTGCCTCCGTATCGGTCAACAGCGGCTCGGGTATGCCGTTGGTGGAGCTGGCCATCAAGAACGGCGACATAAACATAGTGCGCCCCGCGGTGGCCTCATTGGAGCCCTCTTTCGACAGGCTTAAAGCCTTGCGCAACTACGCGGAGAGCAACTCCACACCTGAGGTAACGGCCTATCTTTCAGACCTGTATAGGCAGTCGGCAGGGCAACACGCATACTCCAAACTAATGGAGATCAACAACATGCGTTCGTTGATACCCACCATCGCCAAGGTCATAAACGTAGATGCCGACACAGCGGCCCACATAGCCGGACGCAACAGACGCAACATCTCGCCTTTCGTCATGTGCGAGCTGGGGATGTTGCCCGAGCTGCTCTTCGAGATAGAGCGCGGTAAGGTCAACGTAAGTGCCCGCAACCACTTGGGCTACACACTATTGCACGTGGCATGCGACAAGGGATACGAACGCATCGTAGAGCAACTGATAGCCTCCGGGGCCGATGTCAATCTGCGCGACGGCATAGGGCGGAGCCTCTTCAGGTTCATATACCGCAGGGGCGAGACCCCGTTGCATCGTGCCGCGGCCATAGACAGTTGTCGCATAGCCCGCATGCTCATTGATGCCGGGGCGCATGTAAACTGTTACGACTACTACCACTCCACCCCGTTGCACTTCGCCGCCATGCACGGCAATTACGACATGGTGCGCATGCTAGTGGAGGCCGGAGCCGACGTAGCGGCCCGCGACGACGACGGTGCGGAACCTTTGCTCATGGCCATACGTAACGGCGGAACGGCCATAGTGGGCTATCTTCTCGACCACGGCGCCGACATAAACGCCACCTCCAACAGCGGAGAGGCCCCCATACACAGAGCCACGAGAATGACGCGCGACGACACGGCACTGCTCCTTCTCAGGCGCGGAGCCGACGTCAACGTGCAGGACGGCGGCTACAAAAGCCCGTTGCACATAGCCGTAGAGAACGGCATGGAGAGTCTGGCCCGCGAATACATCGCATACGGGGCCGACCCCTACGCGCTCGATCTGTTCGAGAAGAACGCCGTGCACTACGCCACCGAATCGAAGAACGAAAAGATAGTCTCCCTGTTCAGATAGTGAACCACGCCCGATCGTATGCCTACTTCGGCGCGCATACCCGACTGTGCCCAAAGTCGGCCCCAGCGTTGCGCTTCCGCCGTCCGGACGCTGTCCGACCACTCCGCCACAAGGCCGCATGGCTTCTGATAAAAAACACTTAAAAGTGATTTTCCCTCATAAAAAATAATTATATTTGCGCATTGAATAGCGTTACCGCACGCACCTGAATGAAAAGGAATCTAGGCAATTCTCATAAGTCAACCATTCGGGGTGTAACGCTGCGCTCTTATCGTAATCTTTAACGGTTGCGGTAACAGGATATGGATAATCCATGTTTTGCGCAGGTTGTTTATACTTGGTTTGGTTGACGGGTGCCTAGCCTTCTTTTCTAGACTTTAGTAGAACACCTGCGCTTTTTGAATACGACGCGGGTGTTATTTTTATTGCTACCGTCGGCAGGGAGTTGAATAGATTTAATGAGACTGGAACAGGGGCGACCGTCGCGATCAAACGGGGCTGTCGTATATGTAACGCAGTACGGTTTATCTACTTCGTATTCTCGCCGAAACGGTGCGCCCCGTAGCTTTTTTATTTGTCAAGCGATTTAATTTCAACCAGATATGCAAGGGTACGACACGCTCATAACACGTAAGAATCCCTCCATGTTCATGTTTATGCTCGATTGTTCGGCGAGCATGTCGGAACATATCGTCTACAACGGCATCGGTATGTCCAAGACAGAGGCGTTGGGACGCATCATCAACACGTCGCTCGAGGAGATAAAATCGCGTTGCAGGCGCGAGGATGGCTATTACGACTATTTCGGACTCTCCGTGCTCGGATACGGCAACGACAATGTGGAGTCGTTGTTAGACAGACTCTTCCCCGGCAAGAGCATAGTGAGCGTCAACGACATAGCCCACGCCGACGTTCCCAAGGCTACCTACGAGACCATACGCGAATATCAGGGACGCACCATAAGCACACAGGTGACGGTACCCGAGCTGATATGCCCCTTTTCGTGCGGCAACACGCCCATGGGCATAGCTCTGGCAGAGGCCCACGACACGGTGCAGGAGTGGATAGCCGCCCATCCGGACAGCTTTCCGCCGGTGATATTCAACATAACCGACGGGGAGTGCACCGACGTATCGGAGGCAGTGTTGCTGTCGATGGCCGAACGCATCAGGTCGCTGGCCACATCCGCCGGCAACGTATTGTTGTTCAATGTACACCTCTCGCGTGACGACTCCGGGCGAGGCGTGGTATTCCCATACACCAAAGAGGGTGTGGCGGCGGATGACAAGACGGCGTCGTTGCTGTTCGACATGTCGAGCGATCTGCCGGAGCAGTTCGTGCCGGTCAAGGGAGGCCGTCGTGCCAAGGCCATGTCCTACAACTCATCCATGTCGGAGTTAGTGAAGATGATAAACATAGGTTCGGTAAGCGTTAACAACATTTTGTGATGAGAAAGGCCACTATCATAGACGTTATGGAGGCACTGGCACACGGTTGCGTCAGGCAAGAGGAGACGCGGCTGACGATGCCCTCTCCGGGACTTCTGCACGACCGCTACGTAAGCGACCGTTTCTCGGTGACATTCGCATCCGACGACCGAGACGAGACATCCGATTTGGTGCGTGTCATAATCAACCCTTTCGACGCCAAGGCCCGCATCGCCATCGACAACGCCGCCGCCATAGAGGCATTGGAGTGCGAGGCGTTCACCCGGGTGCACCTGTTGCGCGACGGTCTTACACTCTTCAACTCCGTAGG
>CAMWRR010000138.1 GCA_947176715.1 uncultured Rikenellaceae bacterium
CCGGCTTGTCGTTGGGATGGGCCTTGCCGGCGAAGATGAACTGCACGGGACGCTCGGGGTTGTTGACTATGGCCGACAGACGCTCCAGATTGGTGAAGAGCAGATAGGCGCGCTTGTAGGTGGCGAACCTGCGGGCGAAACCTATCGTCAGCGTCTTGGCGTCGAGACGTTCGAGTATCTTGACCATCTGCGTGGGCGACTCGAAGCGGTAGAGCGACGGATTCTTGACACGACGCTTGATGTGGGCCACCAACTTCTCTTTGAGCACCATGCGGGCATCCCACAGCTCCTTGTCGGGCACGTCGTATATGCCGCGCCAGATGTTCTGGTCGTAGTAGTGCGATGCGAGGGCGTCACCCATGGAACGCTGGTATATCTCCTGCAGATTGGTGGCCGTCCATGTAGGGAAGTGAACGCCGTTGGTGACGTAGCCTATGTGAAGCTCGGGCTTGAAATAGCCGGGCCACATGCCGCCGAGAATATCTTTGGACACCTCGCCGTGCAGCCAGCTGACACCGTTCACCTCCTGCGACATGTTGCAGGCGAGGAAGCTCATCGAGAAGCGTTCGCCCGGGTCGTTGGGGTTTATCTTACCGAGGTTGATGAACTGCTCCCATGTTATCTTGAGCTGTTCGGGCATACGGTTCATATACTGACGTATCATATCCTCGGGGAACGAGTCGTGACCGGCGGGCACCGGCGTGTGGGTGGTGAAGAGCGACGAGCTGCGGACCACCTCCAGCGCCTCGCTGAACGACAACCCTTTGGTCTCTATGAGGTCGAGGGCGCGACGTATGCCTATGAACGCGGCGTGACCCTCGTTGCAGTGATAGACGTCGGCCTTGATGCCCATCTCGCCGAGGGCCTTGATACCGCCCATGCCGAGAAGTATCTCCTGTTTGAGACGGTTCTCCCAGTCGCCGCCGTAGAGGTGGTAGGTGATGGTGCGGTCTTCGTGCAGGTTGACGTTATCGTCGGTGTCGAGCAGATACAGCTCGGTACGTCCCACATCGCAACGCCACAGACGTGCCGTCACCTCGCGTCCCGGGTAGTCGAGCTTGACCGACACCCACTCGCCGCCACCGCCGCGCACTGGCGATATGGGGAGCTTGAAGAAGTTCTGCGGCTCGTAGCTTGCCTCCTGTTCGCCGCCCGACGATATCTTCTGTGTGAAGTAACCGTAACGGTATAAGAGACCTACCGCCACCATAGGTATGTTCTTGTCGCTGGCCTCCTTGAGGTAGTCGCCGGCGAGGATGCCCAAGCCACCCGAATATATCTTCAAGGAGCTGTGTATGCCGTACTCCATGCTGAAATAGGCTATGCGGGGGCCTACGGCGTTGCTCTTCTGCGCCATGTAGTCGCGGAAGAGGGCGTAGACGGCATCCATGCGTTCGAGGAAGCCGTTGTCGCTCTCGAGCTCGCGCAGACGGTCCAGCGTGAGGTTGTCTAAAAGGGCTATGGGGTTACGCTCCAGCTCCAACCACAGCTTGGGGTCTATCGACTCGAAGAGGTTGCGGGCATCGCGGTTCCACGACCACCACAGGTTGTGCGAGAGCTCGTCCAAGGGGCGCAGACGCTCCGGCAGGTCGCGCTCTATGAGCACCCGAGTCCATGACGGACCCGATTGCAACACACCCTGTTGCTTCAGATAGGTAGCCTGTTCGTGTATCTCGCCGCCATCCATGACGGTCTCGATATTTATGTCTGATTCGCTCATTGCTTTATCGTATGCTTTATAATAGTTGACAATAAGATTCTTCCATAACGCCGTGTGCGACAGCTCCATGGCGGCGGCGCGTATGCGCTCCATCTCGTCCGAGGGCAGAGCCACGTAACGGCGCAGGTCGTCGGCTATGTCCTGACGTACCGACCCGTCGTCGAAGTCGCTGCGCTCTATGACCGACACCCCCTCGTGCCCCTCCGAGTGGTCCATGACCCAACGGCCGAAGCCGGCCAACGAGGTGGTGATGCTGGGGACGCCGAAAGCGATGCTCTCGAGCGGCGTATAGCCCCACGGCTCGTAATACGACGGGAACACGGTCATGTCGAAACCGGGCAACAGGTCGTAGTAGTGCTTGTTGAACACGCCGTCGGCTCCGTTGAGATAGGCGGGCACGAACATGACGCTCACCTTGCCCGTGCCGCCGAGCAGACCCGAGGCGCGCAGATGGTTGATGATGGCGTCGTTGCCTACGTCGCCCATATAGTGGGTGACATTGCGTACCGCATAGCTGTCGGCATGGAATCCGCCGCCGGCGAGGTACTCCTGCAGGTCTTTGCGCGGACCGAGGTTCCATCCCGGCACCAGTATGTAGGCCAGTATCTCGCGCTCCAATGCGGTGTCGCGATTGAGGGCGGCCAGAGAGTCGATATATTCGTCGAGGCCCTTGTTCTTGAACTCATAACGACCGCTGGTGCCCACTATGAAAGGCTCCTTGTCGAACCTCTTCTCCAACGCCGTCTCGGCTATGCGTATGAGAAGCTCGCGGGCCTCGCGGCGTTTGACGGCCAGAGTGGCGGCGTCCCACACCATGTTCTCCTCGAAGCCGTTGGGCGTTATCACGTCGGCCGCCTTGCCCAAAAGGTGCTCGCACTCCTCGGAGGTGATGGCGCTCACCGTGGTGAAGCAGTCGCAGTTGCCCGCCGCGGCGGCCTCTATGGAGTGTTTGGCCCTCACGCCGAAGCGGTGCGACATCTCGTCGGGGTTGAACGAGGACATGTCGCTGTAGAGGTGCAGACCGTTGCTGGCGATGCTTCGGCCGAGCACCGTGGCATGGGTGGTGAAGACGGTGGCTATCGACGGGTCGTTGCGGTGGAGGTAGAGCACCCCGCTGCATGTCATCCACTCGTGGAAATGGGCCACCACCTTGTCTTCCGGACGACAGTTGAACGCCGTGAAGCTCTCTATGACGCGTGCGGCGGCATAACCGAAGAGGACAGGCTCTATGTAGTCCCACTGACCGCTGATGGAGTCGACCTTATAGTCCTCCCACAGCTTCTTGAGTATGTCGTCTTTCTGCGATATGTAGCCTGTGAAGTCGACCAGTATGACGATAGGGCGCCCCTCGATGCTCTTCCAACGCCCCACACGTATGCGCAGACCGTCCTGATAGGCGCGCATACGCCATTGTGCGAACAGCGCCGGATCCTCCTCGAACTCGATGTTCTGCGCCTTGTTCTCGCAACCCAGATCGGGACCTATGGTTATGTAATGGTCCGAGAGACGTTCCGTCAGGGTGTACGCCTTGGTGGAGATGACGGTGTAGATGCCCCCCACTTTGTTGCATACCTCCCATCCGGTCTCGAACAGATAGTCGGGTATTCTGTAATTGGACTGATTCATTCGTAGGATTTATTTTTCTTCTGATAGATAGGGATATAGTTCGACAAATGTATGTATTTTTTTCGGGATAACAAGCCGTAGGTCACGGTTTTTGCCTGCGTCGGGACAGCGGCGGCGGATTTGGCGGGCTTTTTTACTACCTTTGCCCGTCCATAAACTCCAACCGCATGAATGCAAAATGGTCATCATTAGATAAGCTCACGGCCGACTACCGGGCATTGGGCGGCGACATAGAAGAGTTCGGCACGAGCGAGCTGTATGTCACTGTGGCCTGTCATGCCGCCATAGACGGCTCGTCGCTGACAGTGGGCGACGCCTCTCGCCTGTTCGACCTCGGGCTGGCCGTAGGAGACAGACCTCTTGTCGATTACCTCGCCGTATCGGACCTCAAAGAGGCCTACATGGTAGCCGATAGCGAGATCGCGAAAGGGGCGGAGATCACCCCGGAGCTGTTGCGCCGACTCAACGGCACCGCATCGGCACGGACGGGACGCGAACGGATAGGTGGCGGCGGTATATGGGACGAGCGTAAAGGAGAGTACCGCATCGACGATACCGCCGGAGAGAGAAGCGTGTACGACCGCAGAGGCGTGGCCGCTTTCGTCGATACTTTCTGTATGCAACTGCGCGAGGCCATGTCGCAGAGCATGAGCCCGTCGGAGTGGTACGAACTGTCGTTCAAGGCGGCTTACAACCTCTCGTCCATATCGCCGTGGAGTCTATACGGAAACGCTACCGCGCTCATAGCAATGTATATGGTGCAGAGAGCCGGAGGTCTCGTCCCAACAGCCGTAGCCCCCGACCTCAAAGAGGAGTACCTCAAAAGCCTCGCCATATCGAAAGAGTATCGTAACATAGCCCCATTCGTCAACTTCATGAAGACGGCACATATTAAACATCTCAAGGAGATGTCGGCCGTCTCCCTCGCCGCCGAGAGAAAAAAATATCTGTCCGACGCCCAAAAGCACACCCCCGCCAAAACAGAAGACAATCCGCTCGAGGGACTATTCGCCCTGATGCCGGAGGAGAATGAATCATCGACAATAATGCTGGTGGAAGACGAACCTATCCCGGCCGATTTACCCAAGGCGGTGGACCTTAATGAGATAGAGTTTTAATGTGGCTTCGGCGGGATTTCTTGCCTCCGGCGGTTTGTCCCTTTGTTGTTTTGTTGCCTCTTTGGTTTGTTGCCTCCGGCGGCCCTTCGGGGAGTTACTTTGTCACTCGACAAAGTAACCAAAACGAGGGGGCACAGCCCCTTTTGAGAGGCGTGATGTGAGGTGAGGCGATTGGATGAAATGAAGCACTTCACGTGCGTCTTGCGGCGTGGGACAGGTTTTGGCGGCCGTTGTTGTTTTTGCGGGAGGGGGTGATTTGTCCTGCGGTTGGCGAGACGAAAAAGATACTATAAAACCTCCTGAGAATATGCGCATTAGCCGCAACCGGTTCCCGCGGGGTGAGAGCCCCGCTCAGCAATAATAACACGTACTTAAATGAACCATGTTCTTGCGGTACGAAGTACCGCTCCCAAATAACTGCACGTA
>CAMWRR010000139.1 GCA_947176715.1 uncultured Rikenellaceae bacterium
CCTTTAGCCGCCTCGGTCATATCGCAAGACCCGAGCAAAAAAGCCCCGTCTCTTTCACAGCCGCGTATCGGCAAGGATATGACGGGCCTCCTTTTGTGTTAATAAAAGTTGCGGGAGAGGGAGTCGAACCCCCGACCTTCAGGGAATGAACCTGACGAGCTACCGCTGCTCTATCCCGCTTTTCACACTGCAAAGATGCAGCGAAAATATCCGCGTAACAAAATGTGTGTAAAAGATTTACGTACATTCTTCGGGGGTATGGAAGGCATCGTTGCAGTGTGCCCGGACAGGTGCGTACACCGGACAATAACGCTCATGGCTCGGCGACTCTCACTTGCGAGGCTCCGCCGGGGACATTCTCCGCCTGCCGCAAGATGCCCTTCCGCCAATGTCACACGATATCTATATCCACATCGCGCACCACTATACCCGTCATGCCCGTATCGTGTCCTATCTCTGCGAACGTTCTGTAGGTCATCTCGTAGCACTCTTTGCCTCCGTTCGCCGATATCTTCTTGACTCCCGTGCAGAAGAGCGGCGTGAAGTCACCGACGCAGAACAGATGCAACGCGTTGTCGGTATCTTCTATCAGCCCTATGACGTTATATGTCTCCTCGGCAGACGGGTCCTGCGAATGCGCCACGGTGACCGCCAGCTGAATGTCCGCCATGCGCGTTCCCTTACCCTCTTGCGTGTATGCCACCTCCTTAACATCCAACAATGCGCACGGGTATGCGATATCCGCACCATCGTCAGAGAGTTGCCCTCTGTCTTTGTCTATGTACTCCAATTCGGGGATCATGGAACCTAACCGCTCCTGAATGTTTAAAAGTAACTCTTTCATCTTATTGTCTTTGTGTCTGTTTTGCGTTGTCGTCTAGCTTGCCGACGGGCGTATTTATGTAGTTGAGCATGGTGCGGTAACAACACGGATATACCGGATTGACATACTTCTGCCACACCTTGTAATAGCTCTTGGCGTAGTTTCCCGCCTCGTAGTGTTGCTGCACTATGTCGCACACCAGTTTGATGCGGTGCAACGTGTTTTTGTGATGTCTGGCCATTATGTTCGGTTTTTATGCGTTCAATTTGTCGTAGAGGTGGCGGAGCGAATAGAGAATGTCGCCCCACTGCCTGAGGGTGACCCCCTCCTGCGCCATGACCTCCTGCCCGTCGACGAACAGACGTACGCTGTCGCCGTCCATGTTTATGCGCAACGACACACGGTCGGTCAACCGCTGAACCAGCACCCTGTCACTGCACGAAGTATCCACCGCAGGCATGAAGCCGTTGTAGACGCGCTCGCCCAGATAGGTCACGCCCCCGCGTTCGAGCGCCGCCGCACGCAACATCCTGTCGCGGGAGCTGTTGCCCTGATATTTCAACGCCCTGTCGAGCGCGGTACGCGTTACTTTGAAGGTCGTCGCCATCTGCGCGCGGACCTCGGAGGGAAGTAAGATTTGTTTTGCCATAACCGTAAGTTTTTTTATCTTTGACTCTGATACTCTGTCGCGGCATAACCGAACTCCGTTTGCGTCTGCTCCCGACTCTCCGTATCTTCGACCTCGCCGCTCCCGCCCGAGAGACACCCGGCACATCACCGGACCATCATCGGGGAGGATTGACAGTACAAAGATATACACAATTTGAAAACAAACCAAATTTTTTGACAAAAATATTTTCATTTTGAAATCACAGCTATCTAAATCCGACATACTCAACCGCATCAAACTGGTAGCGGAATCCCCTACGGATGCAGGGCTTGCACGCTTTCTCGGCATCTCCCCCGCCACATTGTCGAACTGGAAAGCACGGGGCAGCATCGACTACGATCTTGTATTTTCAAAATGTGAAGACATCGACTTCGACTGGCTCCTGACCGGCAGAGGCGAGATGAAGCGTCGGGACGATATTCAGCTCGCCGACTTAGAGGTGTCGCACAACTTCAAGCTACGCACCGACATGGATGTAGAGATACAGAGAATACCTCTGTATGAGATAGATGCGACGGCCGGGCTGGTGTCGTTGTTCGCCGACGTCAACAGCCGCATCCCGGTGAGCTACCTCGAGATACCCGACCTGCCGCCGTGCGACGGGGCCGTATCGGTACGCGGCGACTCCATGTACCCCCTGCTCAAGAGCGGCGACATAGTGCTATACAAACAGATACACAACTTCGACTTGGGCATACTGTGGGGCGAGATGTACCTCATATCGTTCCAGATAGACGGCGAGGAGTATCTGTCGATCAAATACATACAGAAAGGCGACGACGACAGGCACGTGCGTCTTGTAAGCCACAACCCGCACCACTCCCCAAAAGACATACCGGTAGAGAGCATCCGCGCGCTCGCCATAATAAAGGCGTCGGTGCGATACAACACCATGGGGTGATACAGGCCCCGCTCACGCCGCACGCCCTGACGACCACAACCGACAAAACTTCGAGGCATGGAATACATATTCGTAACAGCTATGTTCGCGACCGTACTGGTCTGCCTTATAACAGTCATCCGCAGATTGTCGGGCATAAAGAGCGACTTCACCGTAATACGTGCGGAGATGGAGGCCCTGCTCAGAAGCAACCGCGAGATGGGCGAGGCGTTGAAGCGTCTCCGTGACGGCAATAGCGGCGAGGCCCCGTCCGAATCGAAGGAAAAGCTCACGGCATGCAAGTGCGCCGACACCCCAGCGGAGAGCAAACCCAAGCCGACAAAAGAGCGTCCTAAGGCCGACAAACCCTTACGCGCCGAGGCTCCGCGACCCATTCACGCCCCGCGCAAGATAAACTACGAACGCTTCATAGGCGAGAACCTGTTGGGCAAGGTAGGCATATTGGTGTTAGTGATAGGGGTGGGGCTGTTCATCAAATATTACGCCTTAGAACAGAGCTGGTTCGGCCCCACGTTGCGCACCGTTCTCAGCTTCGCGCTGGGCGGCGGGTTCATTGGGTTATCGTTCCGGCTACGCAGGCGTTACCGGACCTTCAGCTCCGTGCTCGCAGGCGGTGGCTTCGCGGTATTTTACGTAACCGTGGCCGTGGCGTTCCACTACTACGGCATATTCCCGCAGACGGCGGCGTTCGTCATGTTGGTGGCGTTCACCGCGGGGATGGCTCTGCTCTCGCACCTCCACGACAAACGCGAACTGGCCGTCATAGCGTTGGTGGGCGGTCTGCTCTCGCCCCTGCTCGTAAGCACGGGCACAGGCAGCTACGGGGTGCTCTTCACCTACCTCGCAGTGCTCGACCTCGGCATGCTGACGCTGGTGCTACGCAAGAGGTGGGGCGAGCTGACGGTGATATGCTTCGCAGGCACATGGCTCTCGATGCTACTCTACCGCATGAATGCCGGAGGGGTCGGCGAGTTCGACCCGCGGCCGTTGCACCTCACCCTCTTCGCCACAGGATTCTTCACACTGTTCGCAATGTCGGTGTTCGCCGCCATGCGCTCCGGATGCGGACCGCGCATGTCGCGTGTGCTCACGGCGGTGTCGGTGCTCAACAACTTCATATTCTCAGCTTTCGGCATATTCTTCATAGGCGAGGCGGCGGACTCCTACGCCCTCTCCGGGAATCTGCAGGGGCTGCCCACGCTTTGGGTGGCGCTGGTCAACGGGGCCGTCTGCTCGGCGTTGCCTCCGGAGGGCAAAGGGTCCGATCTGCAACGCCTGTCGATGGCAATGGCGGCGCTCTTTGCGGTGCTCTCTGTTCCGGCGGGCATGGAGGGGCACCTCGTAACGGTGTTCTGGGCCGTGGAGGCGGCAGTGGCGGCGTGGCTCTGCATGCGCATGGGGACAAGACTCATGGGCATATTCGCCACGCTACTGGTTCCCGTGGCTCTAATAGCCTACGTATGGGATGCGGCCGGGGCATCGTTCGCATCGCGTTACGGCGAGACCATATTCCTCAACCCGTTGTTCACGGGAGGGGTAACCGTATCCGCCGCCCTGTTCATAGCCTCGCGGTTCATGCGCAGAAGCGTATGTGCAGGCAGGGGGATGCGGCGTTTCTGGAGGGGAGTTCTGGTGCTATCGATAGCCTTGTGTCTGCAAGTATTCGTACTTGAATTCACCACAATGATAGCCGCCCCCGTCATAAGACTGATGCTCGTGCCGATAGCTTTCGCCGTAGCGGCATCGGCCTCGGAGAGGTGCTATCGAAAGGAGCTGTTCGCCGGAGCTGCGGGAGGCGCGGCGCTGTTATTGCCTCTTGCGGTGATAACGAGCCTGTGTTGGGTGTCGGCCCTGCGCGAATACCCGCCTACGGGCTATCCGGCGGGCGACGCGCTCCAGTGGGCGGCGGTGGCGGCATCCGCATTCGTATTGTGGCTGACCGTGCGACTCGACACACGCCGTACGGTGTTTTTCACGGTAGCCGTATCGCTGATGTTCGCGGCCGTCATGGTTGCATCGGCGAATATACTCGTGTGTCAGCTATCCGTCAGCGACGAGGCAAGCGCCGCCTTCTCCGTATCGCTCGTGGTATCGGGATTCATGCTGATGAGGTTCGGCATGAGCCGACGGCTCAAAGCGGTGCGCATGGTGGGGCTGACGCTGTTCGCCATAGTCATATACAAGCTGTTCGTAAACGACATCTGGCTTATGCCTACATTGGGCAAGGTGCTGACATTCGTACTCTCCGGGGCGGCCCTCCTGTCGCTCTCGTTCCTCTATCAGAAACTCAAATCGGCACTCTCCGACGGAGACGAGAGCGAACACAACGCACACCGAGACAACAAAAACGGAAAATAAATTTGCATTGTCGCGAAAAAACCGTAAATTTGCCCCGCAAAGACGGGGTGTAGCACAGTTGGTTAGCGCGCCACGTTCGGGACGTGGAGGTCGGAAGT
>CAMWRR010000140.1 GCA_947176715.1 uncultured Rikenellaceae bacterium
GTGTGGATGTCGATGCCGCTAAAATAGAACGTCTTCGTCGCGGGGAGGTCCCCATCTACGAGCCGGGGTTGGAGGATATGGTTCTGCGCAACTACAAGGCCGGCCGTCTCAAATTCACCACCGACCTCAAAGAGGTGCTCGACGACGTTGAGGTGGTCTTTTCTGCAGTCGGTACCCCTCCCGACGAGGACGGTTCTGCCGATCTGAGATATGTTCTGGAGGTGGCCCGCACCATAGGTCGCAATATGAACGGTTATAAGCTGGTGGTAACCAAATCGACAGTTCCCGTAGGTACCGCCGAAAAGGTCAAGAATGCCGTGCGCGAAGAGTTGGAACGGCGTGGTGTCGACATAGAGTTCGATGTGGCCTCCAACCCCGAGTTCCTCAAAGAGGGCGATGCTGTGGACGATTTCATGAAGCCCGACCGTGTGGTGGTGGGTGTTGATAACGACCGTGCCCGCGCCATCATGGAGCGTCTGTACAAACCCTTCATGATGAACAACTACCGCATGATATTCACCGACATACCGTCGGCTGAGATGATAAAGTATGCGGCAAACTCCATGCTCGCCACCCGCATATCGTTCATGAACGACATAGCCAATCTCTGCGAGATAGTGGGGGCCGATGTCAACATGGTGCGCAAGGGTATAGGCTCCGATTCGCGTATAGGCTCCAAGTTTCTCTATCCCGGTTGCGGTTACGGCGGCTCATGCTTCCCCAAGGATGTCAAGGCGCTGATAAAGACGGCCGAGGACAAGGGGTACTCTATGGGGGTGTTGAAGGCCGTGGAGAGCGTCAACGAGAGGCAGAAACGCGTTCTTTTCGATAAGTTGTCGAAGCGTTACGGCGGCGATCTGAAAGGCCGCAAGATAGCGTTGTGGGGTTTGGCCTTCAAGCCGGAGACCGACGATATGCGTGAGGCCACCGCATTGGTGCTCATCGACATGCTTATCGAGGCCGGCGCCGAGGTGGTGGTCTACGACCCGATAGCCATGGACGAATGCCGACGTCGTGTGGGCGACAAGGTGCGTTACGCCGCCGACATGTACGATGCGGCTCTGGATGCCGACGCCGTGTTGCTCGTAACGGAGTGGAAGCAATTCCGTCTCCCCTCGTGGGCCGTTGTCAAAAAGACTATGCGCACCCCCGTAGTGATAGACGGTCGTAACATATACGACGGCCGCGATCTTGCGGAGCAGGGGCTGGAGTATGCCTGCATAGGAAAGTAGGCTGTTTTGTCATGGTTTGATATGGCAGTGCCGGGTTATTCGATGGCCGATACGCCTGTTTGTAGACTATTTGTTTAATTTTAAGCCATTTGAATAGATAACAAAACAAGAATAATGAAGAGAGCATTGATTACTGGAGTCACCGGTCAGGACGGCAGTTTCTTGGCCGAGTTGTTGTTGGAGAAGGGTTATGACGTGCACGGCACCATAAGGCGTTCGTCGGTCGATTTCCGCGAGCGTATAGCCCACTTGGAGGGGCATCCCCATTTCCATCTCCACTATGCCGATTTGGGTGACTCCATGTCTATAATACAGGTGGTCAAGAAGGTGGCGCCGGACGAGATATACAATCTTGCGGCACAGAGCCATGTGCAGGTGTCGTTCGACTCGCCTGAGTTCACCTGCGACGTAGACGCCACCGGAGTGCTTCGTGTGCTTGAGGCGGTCCGTCAGTGCGACTTGCAGGATAAGTGCCGCATATATCAGGCCTCTACCTCTGAGCTTTACGGCAAGGTGGAGGAGGTGCCGCAGAACGAGAACACCCCGTTTCACCCTTACAGCCCATACGCCGTGGCCAAGCAATACGGTTTCTGGATAGTGAAGGAGTATCGCGAGGCCTACGGTATGTTCTGTTGCTCGGGCATACTCTTCAACCACGAGAGCGAACGCAGGGGCGAGACATTCGTGACGCGTAAGATTACCCTTGCCGCGGCGCGCATAGCCCAAGGCAAGCAGGACAAGCTCTATCTCGGCAACCTCGGCTCGCTTCGCGACTGGGGCTATGCCAAGGACTACGTGGAGTGCATGTGGCTGATATTGCAGAACGACAAACCCGAAGATTACGTCATAGCAACCGGCGAACAGCACTCTGTGCGCGAGTTCTGCCAGTTGGCGTTCCGTCGCGTGGGCATAGAGTTGCGCTTCGAGGGCGAGGGCGAAGATGAGAAGGGTATAGATACGGCTACCGGCAAGGTGCTCGTGGAGGTGTCGCCGGACTTCTACCGTCCTACCGACGTGGTAAACCTGTGGGGCGACCCCACCAAGGCGCGCAAGGAGCTGGGGTGGAATCCGCAGAAGACCTCGTTCGAGCAGCTCGTCAACCTCATGGTGGACGCCGATATGGCCAAGGTGGCCGCTGAGAGGGCATCCGAGCATGTTAAGATGAATTTGGCCGAATATCTCGAAAAAGGAATTGTGAAATGATGGAGAAGAACTCTAAGATATATGTGGCTGGTCATCGCGGCATGGTCGGTTCCGCCATCGTGCGGGAGCTTCGCAAGCAAGGCTACGACAACATAATAACGCGTACCCACAAGGAGCTCGACCTTATAGACCAGCGGGCGGTCAACGACTTTTTCGCTGCCGAGAGGCCAGAATACGTCTTTCTCGCCGCGGCCAAAGTGGGCGGCATAGAGGCCAACAAGAGTGCGCTCGCCGACTTCATGTACGACAATATGATGTTGGAGATGAACGTGATAAATGCGGCATGGCGTAACGGTTGTCGCAAGTTGGAGTTTCTCGGCTCCTCGTGCATATACCCGCGTATGGCACCGCAGCCTATCACCGAGGGCTGTCTGCTCACCTCGTCGTTGGAGCCTACGAACGAGGCATACGCCCTCGCCAAGATATCGGGGCTGAAATACTGCGAGTATCTCAACCGTCAGTACGGCACCGACTACATATCGGTGATGCCCACCAATCTATACGGTCCCAACGACAATTACCATCCTACCAACTCGCATGTGCTCCCTGCTTTCATCCGTCGTTTTCACGAGGCCAAGGAGAGCGGCGCGGCGGAGGTGGTGTGCTGGGGCGACGGCTCGCCGTTACGCGAGTTTCTGTACGTCGACGATTTGGCCGACCTGTGCGTATTTCTCATGAACAACTACTCCGGCAACGAGACCGTCAATGCCGGTAGCGGCAAAGAGCTTACAATAAAGGAGTTGGCCGAGACAGTGGCCGATATAGTCGGTTACAAGGGGCGCATAGTGTGGGACACCACCAAGCCCAACGGTACCCCCCGGAAGCTCCTCGACGTATCGAAAGCGGCCGCTCTCGGCTGGAGATACACCACAGAACTTGCTGACGGCATCAAGTTGGCATACCAAGACTTCCTCGGGCATAGCTCCTTTTGAGTCGACTTTACGGTTACTCTGTGTGACGTTGTGAAAACGGCACACAGGGTGATTCGGGATATTTTATCTGACAGAGGCGTTGGGCTTCGGTTATCGGCGAACAGGGTGTAAGACACCAAAATAAGGTTTCGGCGATATTGGCAACGCTACGTCTTTACAGACTGAACCGGCCTACAGAAACGGGAGGCGACATAAATTCGATATGTTGCCTCCCGTTTTTGATATACTATCGGTCTAATACTCTTTTCGCATTCTTGCAACGGGTATCCCTAACATCTCCCGGTATTTGGCCACTGTTCTGCGGGCTATTTTGTAGCCTTTGTCGTTGAGTACCGCCATAAGGGCCTCGTCGGTCATGGGCTTGCGTTTGTTTTCGTTGGCCACGCATTCGGAGAGTATGGTTTTTATCTCGCGCGACGACACCTCCTCGCCCGATGAGGTCTGCATGGCCTCGGAGAAGAAATATTTGAGCGAGTATATCCCGAACGGTGTCTGTATGTATTTGCTGTTGACAACGCGTGATATGGTCGATACGTCGAGTCCGGTGCGTTCGGCTATGTCTTTAAGTATCATTGGTTTGAGGTTGACCTCGTCGCCTGTCTCGAAATACTCTTTCTGATATTCCAGAATGGTGTGCATGGTGAGCAACAGTGTGGCGTTTCTCTGTTTTATGGCCGACATGAACCAACGTGCCGAGTCGAGTTTCTGTTTGAGGAACTGTCCCGCTTCGGCGTTGCCGGTGTCGTCTTTCTTGCGGTTGCTGCCGTGGGCGATCTCCTCGAGCATCTTTACGTAGCTGTTGTTTATCTTTATCTCGGGTATGTTGTTGCGGTTGAGCGATAACTCCAGCTCGCCGGTGCTGTTGTCGAGAATGAAGTCGGGGATTATCTGTATGGTAGGCTCCGACTGTCCCCCCTCGTTGTAGAGGTTGGCCGGCTTGGGCTGTAGCCCTACTATTACTTCGACGGCGGCGCGGAATCTCTCCTCGCAGATGCCCATGCGCGATATTATCTTGTCGTAGTGTTTCTTGACGAAGGAGTCGAAGTGGTCGGTCAGTATGGTGGTGGCGTCGCGCACCGGCTCGCTCTGGCGGTGGTGTCTCAGTTGCAGCAACAGGGCTTCGCGAAGGTCGCGCGCTCCGGTGCCGTGGGGGTCGAAGCTCTGTATCACCGACAGTACCGACTCTATCTCTTTGGTGTCTATCTCCGTGCCTGTGGCGAAAGCTATGTCGTCGGCGATGCTCTGTATGTCGCGGCGCAGATAGCCGTCGTTATCGAGCGAGCCTATTATGTATTTGCCTATCAGGTTGTCGCGTTCCGAAAGCCCTTTGAACGACATCTGCTCCTCGAGATGTTCGGTGTAGCTCAGTCCCCCCGACAGATGTATGGTGCCGCGCATGTCGTCCTTGGAGTAGTTGTTGGCATAGAGACGATACGACGGTATCTCCTCGT
>CAMWRR010000141.1 GCA_947176715.1 uncultured Rikenellaceae bacterium
ACTCAAAGGATATATGGGAGACCTATCATCTTCATGTAGAGAACTTCTACAACTATATAAAGATAAACAAAGAGCTGCGAGATCTCGACCTTAAAAAGAACTACGAGACCAAACTGGCCCTCTGCGAGGAGGCCGAATCGTTGCTGGTAAACGAAAGCTCTGTCATCAACGCTTTCCACAAGCTGCAGAAGTTGCACGAACAGTGGCGCGAATGCGGTCCCGTGGCGGCGGAATACAAAGAGGTGCTGTGGGAACGCTTCAAGGAGGCATCCACCAAGATAAACAAGGCCCATCAGGAGCACTTCGACGCCATCAAAGAGGAGCAACAGCGCAACCTCGCCCTCAAAAACGAGCTATGCACCAAGGCCGAGGAGCTGGCCGCCATGCCCCGAAGCTCGCGTAGCGAATGGGACAAGGCCTCCGACGAGCTGATAGAGATACAGAAGGTGTGGAAGACCATAGGTTTCGCCCCCAAACGCGACAACACCCGCATATACGAGCGTTTCCGCGCGGCGTGCGACAAGTTCTTCGAGGGCAAACGCGACTTCTTCATGCAGGCCAAAGACCAGATGGAGAACAACCTGCAGGCCAAGATAGCCTTGTGCATAGCGGCCGAGGCCTTGGCCGAGAGCGACGACTGGAAGAAGAGCACCGACGAGCTGATAGCCCTGCAGAAAGAGTGGAAAGGGATAGGCGCCGTGTCGCGCAAACAGTCCGACGCGGTGTGGAAACGTTTCCGTGCGGCCTGCGACAAGTTCTTCGCCCGCAAGAGCGAGCACTACGCCGGATTGGAGGGCAAATACGCCGACAACCTCAACGCCAAAAAGGCCCTCATAGAGGAGATACGCGCCTACACTCCCGAGGAGGGTGCATCGGCGCTCGACGCCCTCAAGGAGTTCCAGCGCCGCTGGGGCGAGATAGGCTTCGTGCCCGTCAAGGAGAAAGACGCCCTCTACGCCGAATACCGCGAGCTGATAGACGCCCGTTTCGCCGAGATAAAAGGCGGCGAGAAAGAGCGTAGGATGGAGCGCTTCAAGGCCCGCATCAAGGAGGGCGACGGCAGGCACGTACGCACCGAGCGCGACCGTCTGCACGCACGCATACGCCAGATAGAGAACGACATAACCCTTTTGGAAAACAACATCGGCTTCTTCGCCAAGAGCAAGAACGCCGAGGCTATGGTAGAGGAGGTCCGTCGCAAGATAGACCGCTCCAAAGAGGAGATGCAGACCCTTATGGAAAAGATTCGCATCATAGACGCACAGAACGAAGAAAACAAGTAGAAAAATGGCAAAGAACAACACGCATCAGACAAAATACGTATTCGTCACCGGAGGCGTCGCATCGTCGCTCGGTAAAGGTATCATATCGTCGTCGCTCGCCAAGCTGTTGCAGGCGCGCGGCTACCACGTGACCATACAGAAGCTCGACCCATACCTCAACGTCGACCCCGGCACGCTCAACCCCTACGAACACGGCGAATGCTACGTCACCGAAGACGGCGCCGAGACCGACCTCGACCTCGGCCACTACGAGCGTTTCCTCAACACCCACACATCGCAGGGCAACAACGTCACCACAGGACGCATCTACCAGAACGTCATCAACAAGGAGCGCAGAGGCGAATTTCTCGGCAAGACGGTGCAGGTGGTGCCCCATATCACCGACGAGATAAAACGGTGCATCAAATTGCTCGGCACCAAGAACAAATTCGACGTGGTGATAACCGAGATAGGCGGCACCGTAGGCGACATAGAGTCGCTGCCCTACATAGAGGCCGTGCGTCAGATGCGCTACGACCTCGGCCCCGGCAACTCCATTGTGCTCCACCTGACGCTCATACCCTACATGGCGGCGTCGGGCGAGCTTAAGACCAAGCCCACGCAACACTCGGTAAAACAGCTCCTTGAAAACGGTCTGCAACCCGACATACTGGTATTGCGCACCGAGCATGAGCTTAACGACGACATACGCAACAAGGTGGCACTCTTCTGCAACGTCGACCGCGACGCCGTGATAGAATCGATAGACGTGCCCACCATATACGAGGTACCCTTGCGCATGTTGGCGCAGAAGCTCGACCTTGTGGCTATCAGAAAGTTGGAGTTGGAGCCGAGGCAGATAGAGCTGAAGAAGTGGGAGAAGTTCGTGGAGACGGTCAAGAACCCCACGGAGACCGTAAAGATAGCGTTGGTAGGCAAGTACACCGAGCTTCCCGATGCCTACAAGTCGATAGCGGAGAGCTTCGTACATGCGGGTGCCAGCAATAAGGTCAAGGTCAAGTTGCAGTATATCAACTCCGAGCACCTGACCAAGGAGAACATTGCCGAAAATCTCGGCGACATGTCGGGCATATTGGTGGCGCCGGGCTTCGGCAACCGCGGCATAGAGGGCAAGATACTGGCCGTGGAGTACGCCCGCACGAACAAGATACCGTTCTTCGGTATATGCCTCGGCATGCAGTGCGCGGTGATAGAATTCGCCCGTAACGTGCTGGGCCTCGCCGACGCCAACTCCACCGAGGTGGCATCGACCAAACATCCGGTCATCGACCTTATGGAGGAGCAAAAGGGCATCACCGAGAAGGGCGGCACCATGCGTCTGGGTGCCTATCCGTGCAGCCTCGCCAAAGGCAGCCACAGCTACGAGGCCTACGGCACGGAGCAGATATCGGAACGTCACCGTCACCGTTACGAGTTCAACAACAAGTACTACGACCAGATAGCCGGAGCCGGCATGAAACCCGTCGGCACCAACCCCGACACCGGACTGGTAGAGGTGGTGGAGGTAGAGGACCATCCTTGGTTCGTAGGCGTACAGTTCCACCCCGAGTACAAGAGCACGGTGGTGGAGCCGCACCCGCTCTTCGTGGCATTCGTAAAGGCGGCGATAGAATATACGCACAAGAGATAACGGTATCGCCTTGACACGAGTGGATTATCGCCTGACGCGGGTTAAATATCTTTATCGCGCCTGCATACAGACGGTATCGGAGTCAAGTGTCCTACCTATATTTACTGACTACTCAACATAACTACAAATGGATAAAAAAACGGTCTTAGGACTGATACTTATATTTCTGATATTCTTAGGCTTCAACTGGTACACCGGCAAGCAGCAGTCCAAAGTGGCGGCCGAGCACGCCCGTATCGACTCCATAGCCGCGGCCAAAGCGGTAGAGACGGCGGCCTTGGAGGAGACGACAGTGAAAACCAGCGAGAGCGTGGCTACGAACGACTCTACGGCCACAAGGGCCATAGAGGAGCGTACCCGCACCATGATGGGCGACATGCTCTACGAGGCCACCAAAGGCACCAAGGAGTATCTGACCCTCTCCAACGACAAGATAGAGGTAACGCTACTCAACAAAGGGGCCATCGTCAGCAGCGTGGTTCTCAAAGAGTACACCCGCTACGACGGCGCACCGCTGGAGCTGTTCGACGAGAGTGACAACATCTTCGACCTCGGCCTCTTCACCAACCAGAGCATACACACGCAGAACTTCTACTTCACACCCACATCCGGCTCCAAGACGGTGACAGACGGAAGCGAGACCATATCGTATCGTCTCTACGCCGATTCGGCCTCTTACATAGAGTACAGCTACACATTGGCGCAAGGAAGCTACAACGTAGACTTCGACGTGCGCTTCGTGGGCATGGAGGGAATCATATCGCCCGTGCAGAGAGACATAACCCTCGACTGGTGCAACAACGCTCCCCAGCAGGAGCGCGGCTGGAGCTACGAGAACCAGTACACCACCCTCGCCTACTCGTTCCCCGACGAGGACGACATGGAGGACCTCGGCATAAGCAAAGGAGGCGAAAGCGAGGAGATAACCACCGGCATCAAGTGGGTGGCATTCAAGCAACAGTTCTTCAGCTCCATACTCACCGCCGACGACAAGTTCGCAAACGGCCAGGTGGCTTACAGCACCTATTCGCCCGCGAGCGGCATGATAAAGAACTTCCGCACCTCTTTAAAGATAGACTACGACCCCGAGCAGACCGAATACGGCTTCACATTCTACTTCGGTCCCAACGACTACAAGATACTGCGCTCGCTCGGCGGCAGCTACAACAAGCTCATACCTCTCGGCTGGGGCATCATGGGGTGGATAAACCGTTTCATCGTCATACCCACGTTCGATTTCCTGAGCGGTTTCATATCGAACTTCGGGTGGATAATCCTGCTTCTGACCATATTCATCAAGCTGATAATCTTCCCGTTCACCTACAAGTCGTACATGTCTATGGCCAAGATGCGTCTTCTCAAACCCGAGCTCGACGCCATCAACGCCAAGTACCCCAAACAGGAGGATGCCATGAAGAAGCAACAGGCCTCGATGGAGCTGTACTCGCGTGCCGGCGTAAGCCCGTTGAGCGGGTGTCTGCCCCTGCTGTTGCAGCTGCCCGTGCTCATAGCCATGTTCCGTTTCTTCCCCGCATCGATAGAGCTGCGCGGCGAGCATTTCCTTTGGTCTACCGACCTGTCGTCGTACGACTCCATACTGCAGTTGCCGTTCAGCATACCGTTCTACGGCGACCACGTCAGCCTATTCGCCCTGTTGATGGGTATATCCATGTTCGTATCGAGCAAGATAAACATGGCCAACAACCCCTCGGCAAGCTCGCAACAGATGCCCGGCATGACATTCATGACCCTCTATCTGATGCCCATACTCCTCGTGGTATGGTTCAACAACTACTCCAGCGGCCTTAGCTACTACTATCTGCTCACCAACCTCATAACTATAGTGCAGAAGATGCTCTTCCGCCGCTGCGTAAGCGACGACAATCTCCACCACCCCATG
>CAMWRR010000142.1 GCA_947176715.1 uncultured Rikenellaceae bacterium
ACTATTCGGGCGTTACCGTGGAGTCGGCGGTGGCCACGGTGCGTTTCCGCGATTACCGCATCCGTTTCACCGATTTGCCCGGCACCTACTCCATATCCACCTATTCGCCCGAGGAGAGGGTAGTGGCCGAGCATCTCGAAAAGGACGATTTCGATGTGGTGGTCAACGTCATAGACGGCTCCAACATAGAGCGTAACATGTTCCTCACCACCCAGCTCATCGACATGGAGCTAAACATGGTGGCCGCCCTCAACATGTACGACGAGCTGACAGCCTCCGGCGACCGTTTCGACCACAAGGCCATGGGCGAGTTGCTCGACATGCCTTTCGTGCCCACGGTGGCCAAGAAGGGTCGTGGCGTCGCCCATCTTCTCGAACGCATAGTCGAGCGTTACAATTTGCCCTCTTCGTCCCGCAAACGTGTGTTCGTCAATTACGGACAGTTCATAGAGGAGCGCATAGCCGCGGTCTCCGACGCCATATTGTTGGGGGGGGGAGCTCCGGGGTTGTCCGTACGTTTCGCCGCCATCAGGCTCATAGAGGGCGACGAGTGGGTGCGCGAGCAATTTCTCGACGAATCGTTGCTTGCCGAGGCCGACGATGCACGCGCCGCCATAGAGTACGAGTACAAGGACGACATAGAGACCGTGATGGCCCGTTTCCGTTACGGCTTCATAAGCGGTGCGCTCAAAGAGACATACGTGAGCGCGGGCGACAAACACCGCACCTCCGACAGAATCGACTCGGTGCTGACGCATAAGGTGTGGGGCTTCCCTATCTTTCTTGCCATAATGTGGCTCATATTCTACGCCACCTTCACCCTCGGGGAGTACCCTATGGACGGCATCGAATATCTGGTGGGCCGCCTGCAGGAGTTTTTGGGCGGCGTAATGGCCGACGGGGCGCTGAAAGATCTGGTCGTGGGCGGCATAGTGGGCGGCGTGGGGAGCGTCATAGTGTTCCTGCCCAACATATTGTTGCTGTTTCTGTTCATATCGTTGCTCGAAGATTCGGGCTACATGGCGCGTGCGGCGTTCATAATGGACCGTGTGATGCACAAGATAGGGTTGCACGGCAAGTCGTTCATACCGCTGGTGATGGGCTTCGGCTGCAATGTGCCGGCGGTGATGGCCTCGCGTATAATAGAGGACCGGAGGGGCAGGCTGATAACCATGCTCATAACGCCTTTCATGTCGTGTAGCGCGCGGCTTCCGGTATATCTGCTAATCCTCGGCGCATTCTTCCCCGAACATGCCGGGACGCTTCTGTTCGTCATCTATCTGGCCGGGGTGCTGTTGGCAATCTTTACGGCCCACATATTCCGCAAGTTCGTCTTGCGCGGCAAAGACCATCCGTTCGTCATGGAGCTTCCGCCGTACAGAACTCCGTCGGCACACTCTACGGTGCGCCACATGTGGGTCAAGGGGTCGCAGTATCTGCGTAAGATGGGTGGTGTCATACTGGTTGCCGTCGTGATAGTATGGGCGCTGAGCTACTATCCCACACGCACCGACAGCTACATGAGCCGCATAGGTCACACCATAGAGCCTGCCGTGGCACCCCTCGGCTTCGACTGGAAGATAGGCGTGGGTCTTATGTCCGGAGTGGCCGCCAAAGAGATCATAGTGTCTACCATGGCCGTCGTCAACAACATAGACGGCGACGACTCCGAGACCGAACAGCTGCTCTCCTCCAAGTTGCAGACCGAGCGTTTCGAGAGCGGACCGCGCAAGGGCGAGATTGTCTTCACACGCGCTACCGCCCTCTCGTTCCTTACGTTCGTGTTAGTCTATTTCCCGTGCGTGGCCGTCGTATCGGCCATACGGCGCGAGAGCGGCAAGTGGCGGTGGGCGATCTTTACGGTGTTCTATACCACGGGCGCGGCATGGATATTGAGTTTTATCGTATATAACATATTCCGATGAGCGACATTCTGGCAATATCGTTAGTAGCGCTTGTGGTGGCTGTGGCTTTGTGGCGCTCTGTCCGTTCGTTCCGCAAAAAGGACGGCGGCGACTGCGGGTGCGGTTGCGGAGGATGCTGAAAAGAGATTCGTTATGTCTCTCACCGCCGAAGCCAGAAGATGGTTGCGTCTCTGTTTCGGCGGTGCGTTTTTATTGTGCGGTAGAGGATTGTCGGAACGACGGATATTCAAACGGAAAGTTCGCAAAATTTGTGAATGCCGGAAAGAGACTAATTGTGCCGTACGGTAAAAATCTATACCCGTTGCACTTTAACGGCTGGCGGATATTTTCTTGGGTAAAATTATATCCGCCAGCAAGATGCGGCCCGGGCGGTAGCGAGAACCGTCAAACTTAAACCAGAAGAATGAGGTGGCATCGCTCCTCCGACGTAGACCCGCTTGCATCATGTCTGCCTCATGACTCTTTCCGCATGTCGGTATTGGCTTACTTTATGCTCACCGCGAGGTGTGCCCACTGCGAGGTGGCTCTGCCGGAGGTGTGTCTATTGCGAAGAGAGGACGCCGCAAGGAGCGCTCCCCCTACTTCACCCCCAGCAACCTCTTTATATCGCTCAGTTTGTTGAGCGCCTCGAGCGGTGTGATATTGTTGAGGTCTATCGACGTTATCTCCTCCCGTATCTGGCCCACCAGCGGGTCGTCGAGCTGGAAGAGGGCCATCTGCACGCCATCTTGTGCGGGAGCCTCCTTGAATCCGGCCGCGCATAACTTCTCTGCGGCCGTTTCGTTGTCGCCGCCCCGTTTCTGTGCCTCGAGGGCCTTTAGCACCTCGTCGGCCCTGCCCACCACGCTGCGGGGCATGCCGGCAAGGCGCGCCACGTGTATACCGAACGAGTGTTCCGTACCTCCCGGCACGAGCTTGCGCAGGAATATGACGCGTCCGTTTATCTCCTTTACCGCCACGTTGAAGTTGCATATACGCGGATATACGGCCTCCAGCTCGTTGAGCTCGTGATAGTGTGTGGCAAAGAGCGTACGCACCCCTTTGCCGCCCAAGGCGTGCAGATACTCAACCATAGCCCAAGCTATGGATATGCCGTCGTAGGTGCTGGTGCCGCGTCCTATCTCGTCGAGCAGAACGAGCGACCGCGGGGTGGCGTTGTTGAGTATGTTTGCCGATTCGAGCATCTCCACCATGAATGTCGATTCGCCCTGCGATATGTTATCGGATGCCCCAACGCGGGTGAATATCTTGTCCACTATGCCTATGCGTGCCTCGGCGGCGGGTACGAAAGAGCCCGTCTGGGCCAGCAGGGTTATAAGCCCGCATTGCCTCAGTAGCGCCGACTTACCGGCCATGTTGGGCCCGGTTATTATCATTACCTGCTCTTTCTTGTCGTCGAGACGTATGTCGTTAGGTATGTAGCTCTCGCCTATGGGCATTAGCCGCTCTATGACGGGATGTCGCCCCTCTTTTATCTCTATCACGGCATCGTCGGAGAGGGTTGGGCGGCAATATCCGTAGTCGCGTGCTACGGTGGCCAGCGAGCAGTAGAGGTCTATGCGTGCCAGCGAGGCGGCGTCGGCCTGTACGCGCGAGGTGACGGTGGCCAGCTCTATCACCAGCGCTCCGTATATCTCGGCTTCGAGCGTCAGTATGCGGTCCTCTGCACCCAATATCTTCTCCTCGTACTCCTTGAGCTCTGCGGTTATGTACCGCTCAGCACCGGCGAGGGTCTGTTTGCGTATCCACTCCTCGGGCACCTTCTCCTTGTGGGTGTTGCGCACCTCTATGTAGTAGCCGAAGACGTTGTTGAAACCTATCTTTAGCGAGGGTATGCCGGTCTGTGAGCTCAGCCGCTCCTGCATCTGCGCGAGGTAGTCCTTGCCGCCCTGCGACATCTGACGCAACGAGTCGAGCTCCACCGACACGCCCCGGGCTATCACGCCCCCCTTGGCAATGTTGTTGGCCGGCTCCTCCAATACGGTCTTCTCTATCTTGAACCGCATCTCGGGCAGACCGTCGAGGCGCGATGCCCACGAGGCTATCAGCTTGTCGGGCGATGCGGCGAGCAGCTCTTTCATCTCCGCTATGGCGGCGAATCCGTTTTTTAGCGCCACCAGCTCGCGTGGCGATACGCGTCCTACCGCCACTTTCGATATCAACCTCTCCATGTCGCCGATGCCTTTTAGCAACGACACGGCGGCGGTGCATGTGTCGGCCTCGGTGGTGAACGCCTCCGCCATGTCGAGACGTTGCTCTATGCGACGGCGGTCGATGAGCGGCAACGACAGGCGGCGTCGCAGGAGACGTCCCCCCATAGGTGTGGAGGTGCGGTCTATCATGTCGACGAGCGAGTAACCGTCCGGCGAGCACGATGCGAATATCTCTAAGTTGCGTAGAGTGTACTTGTCGAGCCATACGTACCGGTCTTCGTCTATGCGTGTAATGGCCGTTATGTGTTTGGTGTCGCGGTGTTCGGTGAACTCTAAGTAGTAGAGCACGGCCCCGGCGGCTATGATGGCGGCGTCCATCTTCTCTATGCCGAATCCTTTGAGCGAGCCGACCTCTAATTGCGCCGTCAGCTTGTCGGTGGCGCTCTTGAGCGAGAATATCCACTGCTCTAAGTGGTAGAGACAGTATTTGGCCCCGAACGCCTCCGTGAACTGCTCTTTGCATCCCCGTTGGTATAGCACCTCCTTGGGGGCGAAGTTGGCGAGCAGCTTCTCTACGTACTCTTTGCTACCCTCTGCGGCGTAGAACTCGCCGGTGGTGATGTCGAGGCACGATACCCCCACCTTCTTGGTGCCTAAATAGACGGCCGCCAGATAGTTGTTCTCCT
>CAMWRR010000143.1 GCA_947176715.1 uncultured Rikenellaceae bacterium
GTCCAGCTAGTAAAATCAAACACAATTCGTCTTTACCCGGTCTGATGATCGTGTACCGTAGGCTTTTACTCTTGGCGGCCCCTTAGCGTAGCGGAGGGGACGAGCGGGCCGGAGCCTCCCCCGACGGAGGCCCGCAAGTGAGAGTAACAAAGCTATAAGCGTTATTAACTAAAAATACCTTACCGCATCTGTTAAATCCACCGCCTAATGCGGTCCCCCGCAGGCTCCGCCCCTTGTGAACCGCGCCGACTCCCCGCCAAAAGCACACTCTCCGCGCAAAAGACCTTTTCACAAGGAATCCTTTGCCTATGGCCCTCGCTCCGCTCGGGCCGCCATCCGGGCACAAAAACCCAGCTAATGCGCATACCGTCAAACTAAAAAGCACCGTACCGTCTCGCAAACCGAGTAAAGAATAAGATTCTCCTAAATCACATCTACCACTGGTAGGTAAATATGCAAACCTATCTCCGCTTGGACGATAATAAGCGGAGCGAGGGCCGTAAACCTTTCTGCTTGACGACCCCGTAACACAGTACAAATACCATACAGACCGCAACTGATACAGGAAATACAAAGAAAACCTCTATATATCTACGATTTACAATCAACCCACCAGCATCAGCCAGCACCCAATATCAGATAATTGAACTTAAAAATTTAACAAAGCATTATCACCACTCCCCCATCCGAAGCCGCGACATAACGACAGCCCCCCCCCATAAAGGCAAAAGCTCTCCGCACACGCAAGCCATCCTCCCGACCGATACCCGCAAAGCACAACCGCAATCCGACTCCGCGTACTAATCCAGCGACTGCATACCTATCTGCGCTATATCGAGCAATTTGAGATACGACTCGGGTGTCATCTCGTAGAAGAAGTAGTTGATAGGGTCTACCCTGCGGCCGTTGTATACCACCTCGTAGTGCAGGTGGGGCATGAAAGAGAGTCCGGTATTGCCGCTGTGACCGATGATATCCCCGCGCCTGACACGAGCGCCTTTTTTGACGACCGCCTTGTCGAGGTGGCCGTATAATGTCCGGTAACCGTTACCGTGGTTTATTGTTACGCACAACCCCTTACCGTAAGCGCTGTTGGATATGTCGTCCACTACGCCGTCGGCGGTGGCGTAGACGCGTGTCTGTTCGGGCACGGCGTAGTCGACACCCTGATGCGATGCCATCGTGCGGTAGAACGGATGTATGCGCATACCGTACGAGGCGGCGAGCTTGGTAAGGTCGCTGTTGTTGACTGGCTGTATGGCGGGTATGTTGTTAAGGTCGCGACCGAGCGTCAACATATTTGCCTCCAACGACTTGAAGTTATTTGTAACCTTTGTAACCGTAGACTCCAACGAGCGCAGACCGTCGAAGTATATCCCGGCCAATTCGTTGTTTGACATTGATAGCAGCTTGTCGGCATCGCGCCACTGCTCCTCCTCTTCACGGAGCGAGGTATAGGGAGCGGACTCGAACAACATGCCGTATATGTTCTCGTCACGAGCCACCACATTATCGAGAACCGTCATAAGCGAATCGTAACTGCGGCTCAGACGGTCGTACTCGCGTGTCATCTCGCGGTTCGATTTTCGTATCTCGTGCTCTATCGGGGTGTCGAAAAATATGGAGAACAGAACGTAATATACCACGGCCACACCTATCCATACGAACAGGTTGAGCGTAAGGCGCAACAGACGGCGTCTCTTCTTATGATCGTATTCACCCTTAATCCTGCTCATATATCACGTTCTTAGCCGATTCTATAATTCTCTTGAAATCCTCGTCGCTCATGTCGCGGCTCACATAGCTGAGCGGATTGACATGTACGCCGCGATATATCACCTCGTAATGGAGGTGCGTGCCGGTGGAGCGGCCGGTGTTACCCATGAGCGCAATCTTCTCGCCGCGATGTACGCGCTGACCCACCTTTACAAGGCTCTTGTTGAGATGGGCGTAACGGGTCTGATAGCCGTAGCCGTGGTCTATCACCACCGAGTTGCCGTAGCCCGACTCCACGCCGTTCTTCGATACCACGCCGTCGGCGGTGGCGTATATGGGTGTATTCTTCTCGCCGGAGAAGTCTACGCCGTCGTGACGTTTCATCGTCTTGAGAATGGGATGGAACCGCGGGCCGAAAGCACCGATATTGCGTATCAGATTGCGGTCCAGCGGCCAGATGGCGGGTATGGCCTCCGTCATGCGCTCCTTGTCCTTGGCCATCACCTGCAAGGTATCCAACGACACGGACTGGCGGTAGAGACGCTCGCGCAACAGCGACAGCGACCCTCCCGCGTAACTGATGGCCGCACCGTAACGGCTGTGCGCGAAACGCGACGGATCGACATAATCGAGCGGATCGAGGCTCGCCACCGGCGGCACCGTGTCGAGGGCGAAGATGGAGCGGTAAATGCCATTGTCGCGACTCTCTATCTCGGAGAGTTCGCGCGAGGCTACGTCTATCTTGTCCTGCAACATGCGGTATTGCATAATAAGCTCGGTGTTGCGGTGGCCGAGGCTATAAACCTTGGGGGTATGGAAAAAGTATGAGAATACGAAGTTTACGACACTGGCCATAATGAAGCCTATCAGCACCTTGCGTATGGCACGGTAGGCACGCACCCTCCACGGTCGTTTGTGCCCCGTCTTGGGAGCGGTATCTGTCGGTGTCTCTCTGTTCATATACATTAATGCGTGCAAAATCGCACGTAACGAAAGCAAAGTTACGTTTTTTTGATTAATTTTACAATCGCTTCGCATGCCGCCGCACATGGCGAGATTTGCTGTAAGCCGCATGTACGGGTCGTTACAGCGATACCGGAGGGCGTATATTTATCCGACAAATAAAATCAAGACATATGGACAGCAACCAGATCAGAAAGAGTTTCATCGACTTTTTCAAGGAGAAAGACCACCAGATAGTGCCCTCGGCACCTATGGTGATAAAGAACGACCCCACCCTCATGTTCACCAACGCCGGGATGAACCAGTTCAAGGACATATTCCTCGGCAACACCGAACGTTTCGCCCCGCGTGCCGCCGACACACAGAAGTGTCTGCGCGTGTCGGGCAAGCACAACGACCTCGACGAGGTGGGCCACGACACCTATCACCACACCATGTTCGAGATGCTCGGCAACTGGTCGTTCGGCGACTACTTCAAGAAGGAGTCCATAGAGTGGGCTTGGGAGCTTCTCGTCGACCGTCTGCACATGGACCCCTCGCGCATGTACGCCACCGTCTTCGAGGGTAGCGACGAGGACGGCGTGCCTTTCGACAACGAAGCCTACGATATATGGTGCACCAAGCTACCGGCCGACCACGTATTGCGCGGCAACAAAAAGGACAACTTCTGGGAGATGGGCGACGTAGGTCCCTGCGGTCCGTGCTCCGAGATACACTACGACCTGCGCGACGACAGCGAACGCAAGTCCGTGGAGGGTGCCTCGCTCGTCAACAAGGACAACCCTCAGGTGATAGAGATATGGAACCTCGTATTCATGCAGTTCAACCGCAAGGCTAACGGCTCGTTGGAGCCGCTGCCCCACCGACATGTCGACACCGGTATGGGTTTCGAGCGTCTCTGCATGGTGTTGCAGGGCAAGAAGAGCAACTACGACACCGACATATTCCAGACCGTCATACGCAAGATAGAGGAGCTGTCGGGCAAAAAATACGGCACAGACGAGAACACCGACATAGCCATGCGCGTGATAGCCGACCACCTCAGAGCCATATCGTTCTCCATAGCCGACGGCCAGCTGCCCTCCAACGTCAAGGCGGGCTACGTCATACGACGGATATTGCGCCGCGCCGTACGTTACGGCTACACATACCTCGGCTTCAAAGAGCCGTTCTTATGCCACCTTGTGCCCACCCTCGCCGGACAGATGGGTGATCAGTTCCCCGAGATAAAGGCGCAACAGACACTGATTATCAAAGTAATAGAGGAGGAGGAGAACTCGTTCCTGCGCACCCTCTCCACCGGCATCAACCTGCTCGACGGGGTATTGGACAAGCTCAAGGCATCGGGCGGCGACACCGTATCGGGCGGCGACGCATTCCTGCTCTACGACACCTACGGCTTCCCCATAGACCTCACCGAGCTGATAGCCCGCGAACACGGCATAAAGGTCGACCTGCCCGGCTTCGAGAAAGAGCTGGCCGCACAGAAAGAGCGTTCGCGCAACGCCTCTGCCGTGGAGACCGACGACTGGGTGGAGCTTCTCGACACGGAGAGCGTCTTCGTAGGCTACGACACGCTCGAGTGCGAGGCTCGCATAGCCCGTTACCGCCGCGTCAACGCAAAGAACAAGAACTACTATCAGGTAGTGCTCGACCGTACCCCCTTCTACGGCAACTCCGGCGGACAGGTGGGCGACACCGGATACATAGAGTCTGCGGACGGCACGCGTACCCGCATAACCGACACCCGCAAGGAGAACAACCTCACCGTACACATAACCGACGAGCTGCCCGCGGATGTAACCGCGGTATTCAAGGCCGTGGTCGACGAGCACGACCGCACCGCCTCGGCCTGCAACCACTCGGCCACCCACCTGTTGCAACGCGCTCTGCGCAAGGTGCTCGGCGACCATGTGGAGCAGAAAGGGTCGTTGGTATCTCCGGCCTCGTTGCGTTTCGACTTCTCGCATTTCCAGAAGGTGACCGACGAGGAGCTTGAAGAGGTGGAGAGAATAATCAACGCCGACATACGCGCCGACCACCGTCTCGACGAGAACCGTTCGTGCCC
>CAMWRR010000144.1 GCA_947176715.1 uncultured Rikenellaceae bacterium
CCCGAGAGGCTGTTGCTCTCCATCAGGGGCGTGGGCGGCATAGACGACGCGCTGGAGATACTCCGCAGAATGAGGGAACAGGTGGATAAGGACAAGGCATGAATCTTATAATAGACATAGGCAACAGCGCGGCCAAAGCGGCTGTTTTCGACGGCGGCAGGGTCGTGGAGGAGAGGCGTTACGGCCATCTGACGACAGCCGATGCGGAGAGGCTGCTCGACGACATCCCCGGGATGACGGCCGCAATACTCTCCTCGGTGGGCGCATACGACGAGGCGGTGGACGGCATGCTGGCAAAGCGTCTTCCCCGCTTCGTGCGGTTCGGTGCCGCAACGCCCGTACCCATCGCCAACGCCTACTCCACCCCCGCCACTCTCGGCTCCGACAGGTTGGCGGCGGCCGTGGGGGCCGTCTCGGAGTACGGCGCCGACAAGACCATACTGATAGCCGACTTCGGAAGCGCCATAACCGTCGACACGGTAGTATGCGGCACCTTCATGGGCGGCAACATAAGCCCCGGGGCCTCCATGCGTTTCAAGGCCCTTAACGACTACACCGCCGCGCTTCCCCTCTGCTCGCTCCCGGAGGGCGACGCACCGCTGGCCGGAAGCTCCACGCGCGAGGCCATAGAGGCGGGGGTGGTGCGCGGCATAACGGGCGAGATAGCCGGATACATAGATGAGAGCCGCAGGCTATACGGTGACATCATCACGGTTTTTACCGGCGGCGATGCGAATTATTTTGCCGGAAAGCTAAAAAATACGATATTTGTGAATCCCCGTTTGGTCATGACAGGGTTAAACGTTATTCTTGAAAACATACGATGAGATTGAAAGCAATACTGTACGCGTCGCTCGCCTTGTCCCTTGCCGTGACGGCTATGCCAGCGGCGGCACAGTTCGACAATACACTTAACCTGTTCTCCCCCTATACCCTCTACGGTGTCGGCAACCTCAACACGGGCGGTACCGCCGCGGCCGGAACGATGGCCGGCGTAGGGGCGGCGTTACGTAGCGCCACGTCGTTCAATGCCGTCAACCCCGCATCTTACAGCGCAGCGGCGGCACAGACGTTCATATTCTCGTTCGGCATGCAGGGGCAGAACGACTATCTAAAGTCGAGCAACTATCGCAGCAGCCACAACGCTTTCAATATCAACGACGTGAGCGTACAGTTCCGCATAGCGGAGAAGTTGGGGTTCGGTCTAAGCCTTACACCTTATTCCACAGTGGGTTACAAGGTGTCGTTCACCGACCGCTCCTCGGTGATGGCCGAGAGCGGGACCGTCATGTACAGCTATTCGGGTAGCGGAGGATTCAGCCGTCTCAAAGCCGGACTTGGGTGGAGCCCGTTCAAGAACTTCTCCGTGGGTGTCGACATGCTCTACTATTTAGGCACCGTCAAGCGCATCACCGAGTCGAGCGTATCCGACATAGTATCCTCGTCGACGGAGTATCGCACCATACGTATCACCGACCGCAACCAGATCAACACTGTCAACTTCGAGGTGGGCGTGCAGTACGAATACCCGTTGCGCGGCGGTCGCGCCTTCACCGTGGGCGCCGTCTACGAGCCCAAGCGCAAGGCCGACCTCAACCACACGCGTAACATAATAAGCGACGGCACCTCTGTCACCGACGTAATATTCGACCTCTCCGACAAAACAGGCTTCGACATGCCCCACAGGGTAGTGGCCGGCATAGGCTACCGCACCGACAAGCTCAGCTTAGGGTTCGACTACGACTACCAGAGATGGAAAGGTGCCATTGAGAGCGAGAAGATTGGCGGCGGAGGCATATTCGAGGCTACCGACATGCACAACATACGCGCCGGATTCGAATACACCCCCAACCGCTACGACATACGTCAGGTGATGAAGCGGTGGACCTATCGCGGCGGCGTACGCTACGGCAACACCTACTACACCATGAACGGCAAGAAGATAACCGAATGCGCCGTGTCGGTAGGTTTCGGCGCCCCTCTGCAACGTAACGGTTTCACAGCCGTAAACTTCGGTGCCGAGGCCGGACGTACGGGTACACTGAGCCGGGGGCTCTCCCGCGACACATTCGTACGGATATATCTCGGCTTCAACATATTCGTCGCACAGGAGTGGTTCGTACGACACAGGTTCAAATAGGATTGAAAAGCCCCTGAGGAATTATCTCAGGGGCTTTTTTATTTCATTGCTGTCCGGTAAAACTTATATTTGTTCCGGATACGGTCTGAGCGAATGCGAGAGCCGTCAAACACGTTCCTTTCGGCGGGTTTTTCGCTACGCTTCAAACCCGGCGGGCCGCACCTCGCGGTGGGCAGAAACTCTCCCCCAACGGAGGCCCGCAAGGGAGAGTAGCTAATCTATAAGCGTTATTCGCTAAATGCCCACAACTACCTCTCTTATGCCCGCCGCGAGGTGCACGGGCTCTTGACGTATACGTATTAAATATGCGAGCCGTCCGTTTTTGCGTGACGGCGGTGTTTTATCAAGTCTGTCATGCGTCGGGTCGGCGTTAGGAGAGGCTACTCATCGTCGAGATAATTCCGCAATGCCTCCGCGCGCTTTCTGCCCACCGTTTCGACCAGTTCGTCGAAATCGGCGGCGCGTATACCTTTGATGCTCTTGAACCGTTTGAGAAGTTTCTCGATGCTGCTACGGCCTATGGATGGTATCGATTCGAGACGGCTCTTTATCTGACCGGCAGAGCGTTTGTTGCGGTGGAACGTGATGCCGAAACGGTGGGCCTCGTCGCGTATGTGCATGAGCACCTTTAGGGTCTCGCCGCTCTTATCCAGATACAGCGGGGTGCTGTCGCCGGGGTAGAATATCTCCTCGAGCCTCTTGGCCAGCCCCACTATCTGCACCTTGCCGGCTATGCCCAAGTTGGTCAGCACGCCGTATGCGGCCGAGAGCTGGCCCTTGCCGCCGTCCACCACTATGAGGTCGGGCAGGGGCGTCCCCTCGTCTATCATTCGTCCGTAACGGCGCGTCAGTGTCTCGGCCATGGAGGCGAAGTCGTCGATGCCTACCACGCTCTTTATGTTGAAGTGCCGGTACTCCTTCTTGCTGGGGCGACCGTCGCGGAAGACCACGCACGACGACACGGGGTAGGTGCCTTGGAGGTTGGAGTTGTCGAAGCACTCTATGTGGCGTGGCTGACGCGAGAGGTTCAACTCGCGGCGCATCGTCTCCATGAGCCTGTCGGCATGGCGCGACGGGTCGCTCTTCTCCATCTGTTTGAGCCTCTCGAGCCTATATAGCCGACAGTTACGCTCCGAGAGGGTGAGCAACCGGAATTTGTCTCCGCGCGAGGGCACGGTGAAACGGTGCCCCTCGAATGCCCCGTCCGTAGGCATCACCGGCACCACTATCTCGCGTTCCGGCCCTACCGACAGATTCTGGTATATCCTCTCCATAGCGAACGACAGCACCGTCTCCAAGTCCTCCTCTATGGCCAGCTTCATCTCTATGGTGTAGGAGTTGACAATGGCTCCCGACACCACGTGCATGTAGTTGCAGTAGGCGCTATAGCCGTCTATCACGGGGTAGAACACATCCATGTTGCCGCCCGAGGCCGATACCACCACGGAGCGGCTGCGATAGCTCTCCAGACGGTCGATACGATCCTTTATCTTCTGCGCCTCCTCGAAGCGCAACGCCGCCGACTCTCTCTCCATAGCCTCACGCAGATACTCCTCGGCCTGACGCAGATCGCCCCGGAGCGTCTGCATGGCCATACGCACGCTCTCTACATATTCGGCCTGACCGATGCGCCCCACGCACGGAGCCTTGCAGTTGCCTATGTGATACTCCAGACAGACGTCGAAACGGCCCTGTGCCACACGTTCGGGGGTCAGCTGCAGATGGCACGTGCGTATCATGTATAGCTTACGCACGAGGTCGAGCATATTCTTCTGCACCGCCACCGAGGCGTAAGGACCGAAGTAAGTGCCGCCCGAGGGGTCGACGCGGCGGGTCTGTATTATGCGGGGGTAGGGGTCGCGGGTGACAACTATCCACGGGTAGGTCTTGTCGTCTTTGAGAAGGATGTTGTACTTGGGCTGCAACGACTTTATCATGTTGTTCTCCAGCAACAAGGCGTCGGCCTCGCTCTCAACCACGGTGTGTACGATGGAGGCTATGTGGCGTACCAGTGCCTGCACCTTGCGGTTATGGTCGGCACGCGCCACGAAATAGGAGGAGACCCTCTTTTTCAGATTCTTGGCCTTACCTACGTATATGACAACCCCCTCGTCGTTGAGAAAACGATACACCCCCGGCATCTCCGGAAGCAACGACACCTGCTCTTGGAGAGGGAGGAGGGGAGCGGTACCCTTTTCGATATTCATGGTATGCAATGGGGACACTCCCCTTTTTGATATGGTTCAGCCGCACACCTCGCGGTGGGCGGAAAATTTCCACCAACGGAGGCCCGCAACCGCGTCAGTAATATATGGACCTTTCCGCTTGGGTTACATCGAGTTACACTCTCTGGCTTCACGCTAGTACAGCCCCCGCAGTCTCCGGCCTACACCCCCTTCCCGATTGATGCCCGAATAGAAGCTACCGTGAGGCGCGTTTCACTCAATATGAAGTGCTACTCTGAATGCAAGCGGTATCACTGAATATGGAGCCTCCCAAAAGGGGCTGTGCCCCCTCGTTTTTGCCTACTTTTGTCGAGTGACAAAAGTAGGTCTCCA
>CAMWRR010000145.1 GCA_947176715.1 uncultured Rikenellaceae bacterium
GGCTATGGACCCCTCGGCAGGTTCGCCCGATAACGAGGCGAGCGACATTGTGGTACGCGGCGTATATACGGTGTCTGTCGGCAACATGTGGGTGAGGGCGTCCGTGCCGCCGTCGCGTCCGTGGCATGATGCGCAACTGAGACGGTTCTGGAACGATAGCGTGGCATCGGCGAAGAGCGCCTCGCCCGCACCCGTTCTGGTTGTCGTCAAGGCGCGGCCTATCTTCTTGAATCTCTCAGGTTTGGCGGCCACGTCGGTTATGTCGCCGCTGTAGAGGTTGGCCGCCAGCAGACGGTCTTCCATGTAGAGCAGCCTGTCGGTGCCGCGGCCTCCCGAGGGGAGAGTCTTCTTTAGTCCGTGCATGAAGCCGGCATCCTCGTACGGCGGGCGTACGGCGGCGGTGTCGATAGCCTCTATTCTGCCGAGCATGGCCTCCAAATCTATCGTCATCACCTTGCCTGTGCCGGGTAGGGCTATGGCCAGCTCCTCACCGTCGGGGCTGACGGCCATGCCACCTGCCGCCCCTACGCCTCTCTCCGGCGAGTCGAGCAATACGGTGGCCGCGAGCCGCATGGAGTCCATGTCTATCACCGACAGGGCCGACGAGGCGATCCACCCCTGCTCCGGACGTATTGCGGGCAGGTCGTAACGGCTTATGGTGTGCGTTATGTATGCGTAGCGTCCGTGCGAGGTTATGCCTCCTGTGAGCGAGGAGCCGTTGGGCAGGGCTATCTTCTCCCTCAGTGCGCTTCGGTTTTTGTCGAACATGTAGACGAAGGCCGACGAGACGCTGTCCGTAGCGGCGCATTCGGGCAGACCGCCGGCTATGTAGAGCTTGTCGCCCCGTATGGCTATGCCTGCGGCCCGTCGCGGCATGGCGAGCTTGCCCACCACGCTCCAGCGCATTATGTCTATCTCCCACAGCTGGTTCATGTCGCGGCACGTTATCCATAGTCTGCCGTCGCGGGCATCGTATGTCAGCGATGAGGCTCCGCGCCCGACCTCCATGTCATTCAATGGCTTCATGCCGGGATACTCCAGCTCGTAGACGCGGCAGGTTCCGCCGTCGTCGCTTCCGAGCACCCATACGCGATGTTTGCCGTCGGTGGCTATGTCTGTGACGGAGCGACACAGCCATGAGCTGCCCCTCTTATATCCGTTACGGTCTATTATCCACACCTTGCCGCTCTCTCTGTCGCCTACGAGCATGGTCTCCACACCCTTTTCGGTGACGGTTACCAAGGAGTCGGGCGCGCCTACGGGACGACACGATGTTATCGACACCGCTATGGCGGCGGTTGTTATTATCTTTCGGAGTGACATCTTCATTACTTTAACGATTTGACGTAAGCCTCGACGCCCTTTTTGTCTTCGTCGTCGGCGACATTGCGTTTGTGGCTGTAATAGTCCCAGCTGCGCATCTCGCGGGCGTTCCAGTCGTTGGCCTCGGAGTAGCTTCCCACGAACGGCACTCCTAAGTCTATCCATGCCGCTATGGTGGCTATCTCCTGACGCGATAGCTTGCCGTGGCCCTCGCGCAGGCGTTTTATCAGTCGGCTCGTGGCCGAACCGGCGCTATACGGCTCTATCGTCTCCGGCTCCGACATGCTGCCCGTCCAGTTGACCTCGGGATGGTCGGGGTTGCCCGCGAGCGTCCCCGTGGAGGTCTCGCTCAGGCGCGAGTGGGTGAGTGCGAGGTACGATTCGCTGAAACGACGCTTCGACGAGTGCTCTTTGGCCGTAAGCGTTCCGAGCAAGTTGGGGGTGTTGTCGCGCCCGTTGTGGCATCTTACGCAGTTGCGGTCGAGTATGGGTTGTATCACCTCGGTGTAGCTGAAACCCTTCTCGGGCATCAGGTGTCTCTCGGGGGTCACTGTGTCGGCCATGCGCATGGCGGCCGTGGGGTGGGCGGAGGCTGTCAGAGGGGTTGTGTTGTGGTCTTCGTGACACCCTACGCAACTTTGCGTCTCGCCCGGTTGCAGCGTCGACCAGCTCCGCATGGTGGCGACCACACGGCCCAGCGAGTCGAGCGCCTGAAAGTAGAGCGGGGTGCGTGACGGCACCTCGAAGTGGGCCGAGCCGTCGGGCATCACCTCTACGGTACCCAACACCCTCTTGACATCCCATGAGGCACCGGCCGTACCTACGGGGGTGGTCACGGTAGAGCTGCCGCCGGGGCCGCTCGCCGTCTGCTTGCCTATGCCCGTATTGCGGAATATTAGCTCCACTATACGCAACTTTTTGACAGTGCCGCGCTCTATGCCCTTGAGCGACGAGCCGGCGTATATGTCCTGCATGATATATCGGCCCGTCTCTTTTTTGTAGTCTACGCGCGAGCTTCTGAGCCTCGGTCTCTTGCGCGAGGCTATCACCACCGGTTGGTTGCACGACAGCTCGCGGTCGGATGCGAGCAGCTCGCGGTCGCCGTCGGTGTTCATCCAGTATATCCCGAAGCGGGGTTCGCCGGTGTCGTAGCCTAACGGCGAGTAAGATACAAGGAATGTCTCCTCGTCGAGCGGGAACGGATGCTTGAACTGGTCGCCGAACTGTCCGTACGTGTCGACGCCCCGTTTGTCGGTGTCGTTCACCTGACGTACCGGAGCTATGAAAGTGATGCCGGAGCCGCCGTTACGGCCTCTCTCCACGTCTATTACGGCCAACTTGCCGTGCTGTGGCGAGTGGTAGCCGGTGAGCACCGCCATGATGCGTTCGGTGCCCGGTATCTGGCGGGCGTGTATGACGGTGGTGGGGAAGCGTCCGTACATGCCGTAATAGGCGCTCTGTGAGGTGCCGTCGCAGTTCATGGTGAAGAGCGGTTGGGCGAAGATGTTGCCGCGGTCGTTATGGTCGGCACGGGTGTATATGACGCGTCCGTCCTCCATTACCGACGGCGACAGGGTGTGTGACTGGTCGAAGCCTATGCGTCGCATGTATCGGCCGTCGCCGTCGCAGATGAAGAAGTTGCTCACCTCGGCCGGCACGTCGCCGGTGGATATGGCCGCGCGGGTGGAGGCGAAGAGTATGTTACCGTCGGGGAGGTATCGCCCCTCGTAGTCGGCGTACCCCTCCTGCGATGTTATCTTTCTGATGGACTGAGTGTAGAGGTCCATCTCGTAGAGGTGATAGTCGTCTTTGGACGATTTTTTCCACGCGAAGAGCAGTTTGTTGCCGTTGTAGTCTATGTCCGGGTCACGTACCATGCCGCTGTCGCTTCTGAGCAACAGTTGCTCCTCGGCCCATTTGCCCCTCATGTGCAAGGTGGCCATCTCGCCGCCGTTGTAGAAGTTGCGTTCTCCGCGGGCGTCGCTTAGACCCTCTGTGGCGGAGAAGACCGACGGCCGTAACGATTTGAACTTGGTGAAGACAATATCTTTGGGCATCTCTTTCAGCCTAATGCCGCGACGCTTTATGCACAGGCGGTGGTATGTCTCGAACAACTCTTCGTTGCTCCTGCCTCTGAGCTCGGGGGCAGGTCTGCCGAGATCTTCGCATACGGCTTCTATGCGTACGGTGAGGGCATCGCGCAACGGCATGGTGAAGAGGTCGTTTTTGCCGCCGTCCTGCAACCACCAGTCGTAGAGTATCGGGAAGCTGCCGAGCATGGAATCCTGCATGCGGTTGCGGAACATGGTGCTGTCGCCCGAACGCGAGGCCACCGACACGGCCGCCGATATGTACTCCTTTTCGTCGAGACGCGCACCGACGCATCCCGTTGTCAATATTAACCCTATTGCCGATATTAAGATACCCTTTATACCCATTTTATATGATAGTTAAAGTGCAAATATAGGCATTTTTATTTTTAGAAGGATGTGAAGCGGCATGGAGGCTTGTTTGATGCGGGAGAATAAACGGATGTATTCAAAAGGTGTTTTATTGATGGCTGTCTGATCCGTATTTTCGGATTCATAAGCCTATATACGGTTTTGAAATGAGACTAAAATGAATGAATACAGGTAGTTAATAGAAAGCGGAAAGATTTTATTACAGGTCTGATTAGGAATACAGCGTAACGAATATAATATAGAGCCACTATGCAAAAAAAGAGTCCGGTATGATTTTTCCCGGACTCTTGATATTTGTGTCAGCTACAAGGCCCCTTACAGCCTCGCCAACATATTCTTCACGTTATTCTCTATGCGGTCGTTTATGTCGTCGCTCTCGTCGCGCACGAACTTCTCGCCGGTGATGCGCTCGTACAGCTCTATATATCTGTCGCTCACGCTCTTTACGAACTCATCGGTCATCTCGGGTACCTGCTGGCCCTCGCCGCCTTGGAAGCCGTGTTCCATGAGCCATTCGCGCACGAACTCCTTGGAGAGCTGACGTTGGGGCATACCCTTGTCGAAACGCTCCTGATAGCCCTCGGCGTAGAAATAACGCGAGCTGTCGGGGGTGTGTATCTCGTCTATGAGGTATATCTTACCGTCTTTCTTGCCGAACTCGTATTTGGTGTCGACCAATATAAGCCCCTGCCGGGCCGCCATCTGCGAACCCCTCTCGAAGAGCTGCAAGGCGTATTTTTCGAGCATCTCGTAGTCCTCCTTGCTGACAAGACCGCGGGATATTATCTCCTCCTTGGATATGTTGGCATCGTGTTCGCCCTGCTCGGCCTTGGTGGTGGGGGTCACTATGGGATGAGGCAGCTTCTGGTTCTCCCTCAGCC
>CAMWRR010000146.1 GCA_947176715.1 uncultured Rikenellaceae bacterium
ACACAATATCACCCTTATGATGCTCGACACCCACTGTCAGTTGGTAGAGCAGGTGGTGTGCCTCAATGTTCGTTCGTCAAACGCCAACACGGCCCTAAAGAGGGTTGAGGCGTTCGCCAAGTACGCTATCTTGGATGCCGAGTGGACATCAGGTACACAGCCGGAGGGGCTTACGTTCGAGTATCGGAAGGATGCCGACGAACGGTGGACTGCCGTTCCCGAGAGCGATGTAGTTATAGACGGTAAGAGCTTTACCGCTACCGTACGCGGCTTGGAGCCGGACACCAAATACAGAGTGCGTCCGATCTCCGCCGACATAGAGGGTAACGAGGTCAGCTTCACTACCGAGAGCATCGTGCTTATTCCCAACCTCAATATGGATTCGTGGAGCCAGAGCGGTAAGACATGGAATCCGTGGGGTGGCGATGTAGAGCAGTTTTGGGTCACCGGCAATTCGGGTGTCACAATGTTCCCCGTGTCGAAAGACTCCAACACCGCGCCTGTGGACGGGGCCGATGCCTATAAAGGCCGAAGCGTGCGTATGACAACGATAAAGGTCCCTATGGTGAGTGTTGCGGCGGGTAACCTGTTTACAGGTACCTTTAAGGCGGACGCGACTAACCCCAAGTCCAGCACCAAGTTCGGTCAACCCTATGTGGGGCGTCCGTCCGGTCTCAGGTTCTTCTATAAATACAGTCCTAAAACGATAAATCTGAGTAAAGACAGCTCGCCGCATGTAGGCGAGACGGACCAGATGCACATATATATAAGTCTTGAGGCGTGGCCTGCGGGTACGGCCCAGACCAACCGTCCGTCGAACCCCAAAGTAGTGGGTTACGGCGAGTTCAAGACGGCCGATAACGTCACGGAATACACAGAGGGCGGTTTTGACATTAAATACACCCTCGAAAAAGACGAGGATGGCAACACAATCAAACCTACTCATATAGTGTTCGTAGCCACTTCGAGCATATATGGCGCCGACTTCATAGGCGGCGAGGGGAGCACACTCTACATAGACGAGTTCGAGTTGCTCTTCGACTAACAAAATGTCATTTATGCAATCATTGAAAGGCCTTGCGGCCGCCATATTGCTTCTGTCGCCCGCTATCTGTCGGGCGACCGGGGCATCGGTTATGGCATCGGATACGACTATGGCATCGGAGCATGTCGTGGTTGAGAGGGTTTACGAGCCTCGTGCCGTTGTTGTCAGAGACACGGTCTACGTGCCGGTGATGCCGGCGTCGCTCGACAGTCTTACGCGCATGATGGAGCAGAGGCTCCGCAGTATAGAGGAGCGCATGCACGGTATAGACACAATCCGTAATGTGATATCCTCGCCGTTGCAGGAACGCAATGAGCAACATAAGGCCAAACGTTATGCCGAACGCGAGTCGGCGCGCGCCAACAACTGGATGCGCGGACGAAGTCATCCGTTCGACCGAGGGATAGACCAGATAGTGTTCGTGCCCAAGGGGCAGTGGCTCATAGGCGGTAACATCTCTTTTCAGGATTATACCGAGAATAATTACAAGTTCTTGATAATAGAGGATATAGACCTCGATGCGTATATGTTCAAGGTGAGTCCTTTCATCGGTTACTTCGTCGCCGACAACACCGCATTGGGAGCACGATTGGTCTATTCGCGCACCTCGGCCGACGTGGGGAGCGTCAATCTCAAAATCAACGACGACCTCAGCTTCGGCATCAACGATCTGACCTATATACAGCACCAGTACGACATGTCGTTGTTCTTGCGCAACTACATCAACCTCGGAACACAGAGGCGCATAGGTCTTTTCAACGAGACGCGTCTCACCTACGGCGGCGGTCAGGGCAAGCTCGTCAACAGCTCCAAGGAGGAGGTCAAAGGTACATACCAGAAGATACGGAGCCTCCAGCTCGGTGTGGCGCCGGGCATAGTGGCCTTTGTGACCGATAATGTGGGTGTGGAGGTGTCGGTCGGCGTGCTGGGGTTGAAATACAACACCATAAGCCAGATAACCAATCAGGTGGAGACGGGTAAACACAGGCGTACCTCGGCCAACTTCAAGATAGACCTGTTCTCTATAAATCTCGGTATGGCTTTCTATATCAACTCTATGCGAGGCCTTAATCCGGTCAACTACAAGTTCCGCAAGTCTGCCCGTCAGGCCACCGAGGACGATTTCGAGCGGGCGATAAGAACAAATATTGAGCGACAATGAGACGGATATACGGATATATGACTCTTGTAATGGCCGCTACGGCTATGTTGTCGTTGGGCGGATGTATCGTCAACGACATTCCCTATCCCAACCGACAGCCCTCTTTCAAGGCGTTCGAGGTGGAGGGGCAGATAGGCGTGAGCGAGTTCGACAACGTGAAACGCACCGTAAGCCTTACCGTGGACGGCGAGCACGACATAAAGGACGTTAAGGTCATATACTACGAGATAAGCGACTCTACGGAGATGGTGCCCGAGATGCCCGAGAGGATAGATCTGTCGCAGCCGTATCGTTGCACTCTGCGTACATGGCAGGATTACGAGTGGACCATAGACGCCAAATGGGACGTAGACTACGTCATAAATGTGGAGAATCAGGTGGGGGCCGCCGCCATCGACACCGTGAACCGCGTGGCGATCGTTATGGTGGCCAAGTCGCAGCCCCTGTCGTCCGTCCGTATAGACAAGATGGTGTTGGGACCGGCCAATGCGGTAATAACGCCCGATCCTTACGAGCGCAGATACGACCTTCTGGGGGACGGTACCCTCTTCGAGGTGAGTATGTTCGGTCGTACCGAGAAGTGGCGCCTGTCGGCCCAGCACGCCGACTTCACCGTCAACGGCAGATCCCTCGTGGCATGGACCAAGACGGCTACCGCTACGGCGGACGTGCCCGTGGGGTCGAGCCTTGAGATGGGGTATGAGTACCGGCGCGAGGTGGACGAGGTGTGGACCAAGACCGACATAGGCAACGTGTCGTCGGAGGGGGGAGTCATGACGGCCGTTATGACCGATCTGGAGCCGGGTACGACATACGTATGCCGTCCCTTCCTCGGTAGCGAGGTGGGCCGCGAGCAGACATTCACTACCGATGCGGTGGTGGAGATACCCAATATGAGCTTCGAGGAGTGGTTCAACGTAATAAAGCTGAATCATAATTGTTGGTTCCCCTACGCCGAGGGCGGGACACCCTATTGGGCTACCGGCAACGACGGTATCGCCACCCTGACCGATGGCGCTACATATCCCGTGACCGATAAGGTCAAGGAGGGGAAATATGCCGCTTATATGGAGACGAAGAAGGTCGCGATAGTGGGTTTGGCGGCCGGCAACCTCTTCACCGGCGACTTCATCACCAATGTGCAAGACCCCGGAAGCAGTCCGAGGTTCGGGCGTCCGTTCACCGGTCGTCCTGCCAAGCTCTCGGGATGGTACATATATCAGCCGGGTATAATAGACGTGCATCACTCGACCAAGTATCCGGAAGATTCTCAGTATATAGGTCAGACGGACAAATGCCACATATACATCTATCTCGAAAACTGGCGCGGAGCCACGGCGCGTCCCAAGGAGGCCGACCGCGACATAGTGGCCTACGGCGAGTTCAAGACCGACGCATCCACTACCGACTACCAGCAGTTCGTGATAAATCTGGAGTATCGCACCACCACAATCAAGCCCACGCATATAGTTATCGTGGCCACTTCGAGCGTCTACGGCGAGAGGTATTGCGGTGCCACCGGCTCCAAGCTGTGGCTGGATGCGTTGTCGTTCGATTACGATGTGACTCCGATAGTCAAGGGGGCGTAGCCTCTTTCACGGTTGAAATTCAGGAATGTCGTATCTGCTTTTAACGCAAGGCCTGTATTAACTATCGCATATCCGTAGTCGGGTAGCGCGCCGAGGTCTCTCTACGCTTGACGGTATGCGTATCGGTGAGGTTCTGCGTCCGCATGTGGGACGGGAGAGGCTGGTTTGTTTTGGGCCGTTCACAATAACGCACAAACCGTCCGGAAACGGGATTCTCTCCCGTCTCCGGACGGTTTGTCAAGCGGTGCGGATTACTTGCGCAGACTGTTGCGCATATCTACGAGTATGCGCAGGCCTGTCAGCACGTTGCTCCACAGATGCGAAGACAAAAACCTCTCTTTGGCCTCCTCTATGATGTTGGCGGGCGACATCCGATACTTCAGCTCCTCCATATCCTGAGCGAGGTAGGCCTCGTTCACCGTCCGCATGACACGCATCTTCTTGCGCGCTCTCTGCAAATCGGCCATCGACCTTATGCGGCAATATTTGGTATCGTGCTTACTCATCGTCGTCATCGTCTTTGTCGTTGAAAAACATGGGCACGAACACGCGCACCATTCTGTTTCTGAAAGGAGCGGGGTGCCTGAATATGCAGACCCCCGCTATCAGGTAGACGAAACCGAGGATCACCGCCGCCCACACCCACGAGTCTATCAACATGTCGATGAGATATACGAACACGCCGGTGAAGAGCATGAAGGCGAGGTTGATGAGGAACAGACACAACATGAGCGCCACCGCTCCGCCTGCCACCGACGACATTCCGTCCACGGCCGCCAGTTTGGCCGAGTCGACGCGTAGACGCACATATTGTTTCAGATCCTCCGATATTCTGTCGGTCAGTCTTTCATCAGCCATAAGC
>CAMWRR010000147.1 GCA_947176715.1 uncultured Rikenellaceae bacterium
CGATATGGCGGCGGAGTATCCCGAGGTGACGCTCGATTTCATGTTCGTGGATAATGCCGCCATGCAGTTGATACAGCGCCCCTCGTTCTTCGACGTGGTGGTGACCGAAAATATGTTCGGCGACATACTCACCGACGAGGCGAGCGTGATAAGCGGTTCGCTCGGGCTTCTACCCTCGGCCTCCATAGGTGGCGGGGTGGCCCTCTTCGAGCCTATACACGGCTCCTATCCGCAGGCGGCGGGACGTAACGTGGCCAACCCTATGGCCATGATATTGTCGGCGGCCATGATGCTCGACCATCTGGGTCTGCGCGACGAGGCCGCGGCGGTGCGCTCGGCCGTGGAGCGGGCGATAGAGGGCGGTGTAGTGACCGAAGATCTGGCCGAAGCGGGGAGAGGACACACCACATCGCAGGTGGGCGACTTCGTAGCCTCCGCCGTAGCGAGACGATGACGAAATGGTTCCGGATACCTTTTGCTATTCAGTTTTTATAAGATTAAAGGTTAAATATGGGTTAAAAGGTTCCTGTTGAGAAACAGCGGCCTTGGTGTTCGGAACACGGGCGGAGCTCTTTGCGGGGCTCCGTTTTTTTTGTGCTGTTACTGTCAGGGGAGAGGGCCGCACCTCGCGTCGGACACGCCTCGCGGTGGGCGGAAGTTATCCCTGTATGAAGGCTTGCAAGTGACGAATAAAAGCGTTATTGGCTAAATGTGTCTGACTGCCTCTGTCAGATCTCTTGCGGGGCATGGCCTCCCGGAGGCTCCGACCCTTTGCTATACATGATAAAGACAGATGACAATATCCGGATCGCTACGGAACGGAGGTGGCGGGGCATAAAAAAAGACCGGCGAAAGAATGCCGGTCTTAGTGGTCGTATTATAAGGTTTTTACTCCTCTTTCTTCTTTTTTGCAGCTTTGGCCGGTTTGTCGGCGGCTTTGGTTTTGGTTGTTTTGGCGGCTTTCTTCTCGGTTGCGGCCGTAGCTGCCTCGTCGGTGTTTTTCTTCTTTTTGGCGGGGGCTTTGGGGGCCGCGGTCTTCTCTTCGGCGGGCTGTGCCTCGGCAGCCTCTTGTGTCTCCTCCTCGACGAATACGGTCATGCCGTGGTTGACGAGTATGTTATACCAGGCGAATAGCTTCTTTATGTCGGAAATCCTCACCCTCTCTTCGTCGTAATCGGGAAGATATTGTTTCATGGCGGCCTTGAGCTGGGCGTTGTCCGCTTTGTGACTGCAACACTCCTTGCCATCGGTGGCTTTCGATATCATCTCGAAAACGTATGCCAAAGGCATGTCCTCGCTTGTGGTGAAGATGGCTATGTCGTTGAGCGAGCTTACTTTGGCATTGCCCGATACTATCATCCTTTTGGCGTCGGCGAGCGATTCCACGATAATGCCGTTACGCGATTGCGCCACGAACCTGAACAGGCCCGGCTGTCCCGAGATAGCGAGAGTCTCAGCTAATTTCATTTTCTGTTTGAATTATGGTTTGTTTTCGCAAAATATATCGGCAACGACACTCGTTGCCGAGGTTTTGTTTACACGATGCAAAGATAGTAATTTTGTATTAATGTAGCTATCGTTACGATAAAAACGGGGTTTGTGTACGATATGTGAAAAAAGGTTATCTTTGCTTGTATATGTATATTGTTATGAGACGATTGTTTGCGATTTTGACGATATTGTCGGTTACGGTGTCGTGCGGCGGGGCCGATAGCGATTATATGCGCGCTCCGTTGGATTCGGGATGGAGCTTTCGCCGTGCGGGTACCGACGAGTGGTATCCGGCCGTTGTTCCCGGGGTGGTGCATACCGATCTTCTGAGAAACGGCCTTATCGACGACCCCTACCGCTCCACCAACGAGAGCCGTCTGCAGTGGATAGAGAACGAGCAGTGGGAGTACCGTACCGTTTTCGTGCCCACGGCCGGGCAGCTGTCGGCCGGGGCGTTGGTGCTCGACTTCAAGGGGCTCGACACCTATGCCGAGGTGTGGCTCAACGACTCGCTCGTGCTCGAGGCCGACAATATGTTCGTGGAGTGGCGCGTGCCGGTGAAAGGGCTTGTCAGAGAGGGCGACAATACGCTTTGTGTGAAGTTTTTGTCCGCATATAAGAAGGGGTGCCGCATAGCCGAAAAATATCCCAGACTGCCGGCCGACAACGACAAGGGTCCGGAGTACAAGACGAGCGTGTTCACCCGCAAGGCGCAATATCACTACGGCTGGGACTGGGGTCCACGTTTCGTGACCGCCGGTATATGGAAGCCGGTATATCTCGAATCTTACGACTATGCCGCCCTCGACAACATACGCTATGCGGAGCTTTCGCAGTCGCCGGAGCGGGCCGATTTCATGGCCACGGTAACGATAACCTCTCTGGGACGGTACGACGGCGTGTTGACCCTGACCGACGGTGACGGTTGCGAGTATGCCGCAGGGAAGGTGTCGCTGACGGAGGGCAAGAATGTGGTGGAGCTTCCCTTCTCGATAGACGATCCGGAGTATTGGTGGCCGTGCGGTATGGGTAAGGGTCTGCCGCGTCTCTATACCGTGGAGGCTACGCTCGCTGTCGACGGCCGCAAGGCGTGGAGCGACAGACAGAAGATAGGAGTACGCACCGTGGAGCTGGTGCGAGAGAGGGACACGGTGGGCGAGAGCTTCTTTTTCAGGGTCAACGGAGAGCCTGTATTCATGAAGGGTGCCAACATTATACCGCAGGATATGTTCCTGCCCGAAGTTACCGGTGACAGATACCGTCGCATGGCGCAGATAGCCCGCGATGCCGATATGAACATGTTGCGCGTGTGGGGCGGCGGCATATACGAGAGCGACGCTTTCTACGACGCATGCGACAGTCTCGGCGTGCTCGTATGGCAGGATTTCCCGTTCGCATGCGCATTCTACCCGTGGGACGAGGAGTTCTATGGCAGTGTACGCCTCGAAGCGGTGCAGAATGTCCGCCGTTTGCGCAACCATCCGTCGCTCGCCGTGTGGTGCGGCAATAACGAGGTGGACGAGGCGTGGCACCGGTGGGGTTACAAGGACGACACAGTGCGCTGGCCTTGGACGTCCGCCGAGCGAGAGGCCATACGCAAAGGCATAGACGACCTCTTCTTCACCACGGTGCTCCCCGGCGTTGTGGCCGAGGAGGACCCGTCGCGGCCATACCACCCGTCGTCGCCGCTCTACGGTTGGGGCGATCCCCGCTCGCAGACCTCCGGCGACCTGCACTACTGGGGCGTATTCCACGGCGGCGAGCCGTTCGAGGCCTATAAGCATAGACCGGGGCGCTTCTCTAACGAATACGGTCACCAGTCGTTGGCCGGTTACGACACTTGGCGCCGATGGCTCACCGACGACGATATGGAGTATTGTTACACCGCCTTGGGCGTAGAGCCGCCCGATACGGCAGAGAGGCGCAGACCCGAGGACGACCCTTTCGCCGTGCATCAGAAGAACGCGAGGGGCTACGGCATAATACGCGACTACATGACACGATATGCACCGGTGCCCGAGAGTCTGCGCGACTATATCTATATGTCGCAGCTGGTGCAGGCCGACGGCATACGCACGGCTATGGAGGCGCACCGTCGCAACCGTCCGTTCACTATGGGAAGCATCTACTGGCAGCTCAACGACTGTTGGCCCGTTACGTCGTGGTCGGGGATGGATTATCCGTTCGGTTACAAGGCTCTGCACTATTTCGCCCGTCGTAGCTTCGCCCCCACCTTGCTGTCGCTCGACCTCGACGAGAGGAGCGGTATCGTGGAGCTGTGGGGCATCACCGACGAGTTGGTGGAAAAACGAGGCGAATATACCTTGACGCTCATGACATTCGGCGGCGACACATTGAGCTGTCGCAAAGAGCGGTTCGCGATAGGGGCGGGTAGTTCCGTGATGTTGTTCTCATGCGGGGCGGAGGAGCTTTTGAACGGTGCAGACCCGCATAAGAGCGTGCTGGTGTGCGACGGTGAGACGGACGGCAAGCGGATGCGTACGTCGTTGTTGTTCCGTCCATATAAGGAGCTAGAGTTGCCCGAAGCCGACATCAGGATAGTGTCGGTGGAGAAGCGTGCGGATTGTCAGGTTGTTACTCTCGAGGCCGGAAGTTTCGCCAAAGCCGTGGTGTTGGAGCCGTCGCTCCCGCAAGCCGATAACGCCTCCGACGCCTACTTCGATATGTTTCCCGGCGAGCGCAAGAGGGTGACTATATATCTGGAAGACAATAGGGCCGATGCGGAGTATCGTGCGGTTAGCCTCAACGATATGGTCGTTGTCCGGTAAATTAGTCGGGTTCAGGTCGTACGCGAACGGGTTTTCGGGAAGTTCGGTGCGTACGCAACCTATCTGTGCGTTCGCTCGATATTCATTGGCGGCGGGGCTGTTTCCGTCGCTTTTCAGCCGCAAAAACAGGAGATTCCGTTCGTGAGCCATCCTCACGGAAAGTATGCTCCGGTGGTTTCCGACCACGATCGCCTTTTTTGAAGTCTAAAAACCTTCGGTGCACCTCCGTCTTCGTCTGAGTACGCGAACGAGCATTGCTACGGCTCTCGGTAGAGGCGCATGTTTTAGGGGAACAGTAATAATGCGTCGGCATCAATCTTACATCTGTT
>CAMWRR010000148.1 GCA_947176715.1 uncultured Rikenellaceae bacterium
CCCCCAACTGCATCCATTAAATCCCCCGCCCGATGCGGTCCCCCGCAGTCTCCGGCCCGCTCTCCGTCACCGCTTGAAGCCCCGATCAAACCCCGACCACCCCGCACATAACCGCAAAATATCCATCCCTGCCGCGAGGCGTGCCGCATAATGTACACATCGCTATTTTAGCCTGTCATATAAAGAATCTCCGCTCACCGCTAAGCGTACGCCTCCGGCGGATATATAGTAAACACAAACCCGCGCGCATAAAGATGTTATTTACACAAACTGTACTGAGCGTTTGAATTTCGCCGGACAACGAGACAGCTCTTGTATCCTGAGTATAAATGTTTTTAAACACGATAAAAATACCTACCTTTGTTTGTCGGCTCAGATGCGACTACCAATATCATGAATGTAAGGATATCCGACGGTTGGAAACGCCTTTTGGGCGATGAGTTCGAGCAACCCTACTTCGCCGAGCTTGCCGAGTTCGTCAGAAACGAATATCGCGGAGGGGTCATCTATCCGCCTGCGGCCAACATCTTCCGTGCTTTCGACAAGTGCGATCCCGATGCCGTCAAGGTGGTGATAATAGGTCAGGATCCGTACCACGGTCCGCGGCAGGCCAACGGTCTGTGCTTCTCCGTGTCGGACGGTGTGCCTTTTCCTCCGTCGCTCATGAACATATTCAAGGAGATAGAGCAGGAGTTCGGCACTCCGCGTCCCTCTACCGGCAATCTCGACAGATGGGCCGATCAGGGTGTGTTGCTCCTCAACTCGGTGCTTACCGTGCGCGCATCGTCTCCCGCCTCTCATTCGGGACACGGTTGGGAGCGATTCACCGATGCCGTGGTGAGCCGTCTCAACGCCGAACGTACCGGAGTCGTCTATATGCTTTGGGGTTCGTATGCCAGACGTAAAGGTGCGGTGATAGACCGTAGCCGCAATCTCGTGCTCGAATGCGCGCATCCGTCGCCCCTCTCCGCCAACAGCGGCTTCTTCGGTTGCGGACACTTCAGAAAGGCCAACGATTATCTCGTGGCGTCGGGAGCCGCCCCCATCGGTTGGTGACAGATGCCCCTGATAACCATATACTTGTATTTGCGGCCACGCGACGGCTCGCTTGAGTCGCTGGCGTTTTACGGTGTGGCCTCGTCTTGATGTTAACGACGTTAAAACCATTGCAATGAAAATACTATACCTGATCTTACTCCTTATCGCCGAATATCTCCCCACTGTATCGCATGCACGGCTTCAGGAGCTCCCCGTATGGCAGGATGCCCGCACCACCCATTCGGGTACCGTCGCGCCCCATGCGAGCGTGTTGCCTTATGACGACAGCGTATCGGCTCTTGCCGGCGACATATACGCCTCGCCGTGGGTGCGTTCCCTCAACGGGGTGTGGAAGTTCAGCCACATGAAGAATGTCGACTACCGTCCGCGTGAGTTCTATATGCCCGACGTGAGCGTCGACGCGTGGGACGACATAACCGTACCCGGCAACTGGGAGCGTCAGGGTTACGGAGTGCCGATATACGTCAACACCACCTACGAATGGGGCGAGCCGACCCCGCCGCGCGTACCCGTAGCGGAGAACGAGGTGGGCTCCTATCGCCGTAGCTTCACCGTCCCAGCCGAGTGGGAGGGACGCCGGGTGGTAATCTGTCTGGAGGGTGTCAAGGCGTTCTATTATATATGGGTCAACGGCAAGCCGTTGGGCTATAACCAAGGCTCCAAGACGGCGGCCGAGTGGGATATAACCGACCTTGTCGACTTCGGCGGCGACAATACCGTGGCGTTGGAGGTCTACCGCTGGAGTAGCGGCTCCTATTTAGAGTGTCAGGATTTCTGGCGCATAAGCGGAATAGAACGCGACGTATATATCTACTCCACCCCCATGCGTTACATAGCCGACTACGAGGCGGAGGCCGATCTCGACCGCGACACCTACACCGACGGCCTCTTCTCGCTCGCTGTGGATGTGGCCGGGCGTGCGGCCAAGGGTACGGGCTACCGATTGCGTTACACCCTCGCCTCGCCGTCCGGAGAGGAGCTGCTGTCGGATGAGGCCGATGTTCCGGCGGAGGGTGGCAAGGTGCTCTTCGCCGAGAGACGTCTGGATAACGTGGCGGCGTGGTCGGCGGAGAGGCCGTCGCTCTACCGGCTTTCGATAGAGCTTGCGGAGAACGGTGCCGTCACGGAGAGGGTAGCCTCTCGGGTGGGTTTCCGGAGCGTAGAGCTGAAAGACGGCATCATGCTCGTCAACGGCAAGGCCGTCAAGATAAAGGGCGTCAACCGCCACGAGCACTCTCCCGTTACGGGCCACTATGTCGACGAGGCCACCATGTTGCGCGACATAGAGCTTATGAAGCTGAACAACATAAACGCCGTGCGCAACTGCCACTACCCCCAGCCGCGCCGCTGGTACGAGCTGTGCGACATATACGGCCTTTACGTGATAGACGAGGCCAACATAGAGTCGCACGGCATGGGCTACGGCAGCCGGTCGCTCGCCAAAGACACGTTGTGGCTCAAGGCGCACCTCGACCGATGCGAACGTATGTATGCCCGCTCCAAGAACCACCCGTCGGTGATAGTGTGGTCGCTCGGTAACGAGGCCGGCGACGGTGTCAACTTCCGAGAGTGCTACAAGTGGCTCAAAGAGCGCGAACACAACCGTCTGGTGCAGTACGAACGTGCCGAGAGGGAGGCCCACACCGACATAGTCTGCCCCATGTATCCGTCGCTCGACTTCGTGCGCGGATATCTGGCGGACACCATCTCGCGTCCCCTCATAATGTGCGAATACGCCCACGCCATGGGTAACAGCGTAGGGGCGCTCAAAGATTATTGGGACATAATATACGGCGATGTCAGGGCGCAGGGCGGTCTTATATGGGACTTCGTCGACCAGTCGTTCCGCGAACGCGACGCCGCAGGACGTATCTACTACACATACGGCGGCGACTACGGTCGTAACATGCCCTCGGACGACAACTTCTGCGTCAACGGCTTAGTGTCGTCGGAGAGAGAGCCTCACCCCCACATGGCGGAGGTCAAGGCGGTATATCAGAATATAAATGTCGAGACGAAAGGTGTAGGCAGCGACGGGAAGCTGCTTTTAGACGTACATAACCGTTTCTATTTCACCCCGTTGTCGGAATACGAGCTACGTTACCGTTATATCGATGCCGCAGGCAGACGCATAGGCGGAGGCCGCATGACGGTGGAGGCCGGGCCGCAGGAGCATGCGGAGGTGTCGCTACCCTTGCCGGACGGGTATGTCGGCGAGCTTCTGGTCGATTTGGAGTGGCATCCTGTTGCGGAGAGTCCTTTCATGGATAGCGCTCATGTGGCGGCATTCAACCAGTTCAAGGTAGGCGGCGGCATGACACACCTCTCTTTAGACGGCAAAAAGAGGGTGTCGAAACTAAAAACAGACGCAGACGAGAATATCATAAGAAACGACATGGTATCGTTCCGCTTCTCCGACAAGACGGGGGCATTGGTGTCTCTGAGGTTCGAGGGCAACGAGATGATGGGCTCGCCCCTGTCGCTGTCGTTCTGGCGCCCCGCCACCGACAACGACCTGCGCGACCGTTACGGCAGGCGCGCATGGCTCGCCGCCGGGCTCGACTCGGTCTACCAGTGCGAGCTTTACGGCACCACGCGCAAAGACAAAGATGTAATGGAACACATTTCGAGAGTGCAGATATTCGGCCGTATGCACAACCTGCTCTACGACGGCTCTATCCGTTACCGCGCCCATAGCGACGGCACGCTTGAGGTACATACCGACCTTACGCCGCGCGACACCTCCGTCATATCGCTGGCACGTGTGGGTTACACCTTCGACATGGGCAGGGTCTTCGGCAATGTGCGCTGGTTCGGGCGCGACGTGGAGAGCTATGCCGACCGCAAATCGGGCGGACGCATATCCGTTAACCGTTCTACCGTAGAGGAGCAGTTCCACCCTTACGTCAAGCCTCAGGCCACCGGCAACCACACCGACGTACGTTGGTTCGCCCTCTTCGACGACAGGGCCAACGGCATGATAGTCTCGTTCGATAACGGCGACGGTGAGTTCTCGTGTCTGCCCTACGGCGACAAGGCGATAGACGCCGCCCGTCACACCAACGAGCTGGTACGCACCGGATTCAACACCGTGCATATCGACTACGCACAGGCAGGGCTCGGAACGGCCACATGCGGCCCGGGCGTGTTGCCGCAATACAGGCTCGCTCCGGAGCGTGTGTCGTTCGGGTTCACATTGATGCCGTTCGTCGGCTCGGACGATGTTTACAGGAGATTGGTAAAATAACCGTTATTCTATAAAAATTGCGATACCGTCGTCTGTAGCGGACTCGTTACCGGCAACGGTACCGTTTATTCGGGTGTCTATCTGTCGAGTTCTCTTTTGAGCCATATCTTCAATACCGGATCGGATATGACCACTTTCCGCCTCTCCGTCTCGACGAGCTCTTTTTTAATCAGTGCGCGTTTTATCGTACTTACATTCGCCGATGAGCCGAGATGATATTTGTCGATTACCTCTTTTTTGGAGAACTCCTTATTTACGCCGTCCAATAC
>CAMWRR010000149.1 GCA_947176715.1 uncultured Rikenellaceae bacterium
TTGGGAGCGGTACTTCGTACCGCAAGAACATGGTTCATTTAAATACGTGTTATTATTGCTGAGCGGGGCTTTCACCCCGCGGGAACTGGCTACGGCTAATGCGCATATCTTCAGGCGGTTTTATAGTATCTTTTTCGTCTCGCCAACCAATGCACTGAAATAGTGTCTATTACCCAAAATAACACTTTGTAGATGCTACAAATATAGTATTCGTATATTTTTGCAATAGTCTGATATTTAATTTATTGTTCCATCAACAGAATAAGGCGTTTGGGAATAGCTCTGCTTTTATTTCAAGCGGTGACAGAGAGCGAACCGAAGACTGCAAGGAGCCGCAACTGGCGACGAACACACCTCGCAATGGCAAAATACATTATGCCCCAACCGCACCCATTCAACACCCCGAAACACACGGGTACCGTCCTTATAACACGAGGCTCCAAATGAGACCTCGCATTCTCCAACTACTCCGACTATTCGCTACAAATGCAAAAACCGTCCTCCCCGGTTACGATGTTTCCCTGTTCTATCAGTCGGTGCAACAGCTCTGTAATCCGTTCTCTGTCGCCGGCGGTATGTTCCACTATGCTTTTGGGGTCGTACTTTCCCGTGGCGGCCATCTCCATGAGACGCTCCCTTATGCGTTCGTCCGACGATAGATCTCGACTTTTACGACGTGCCAGACATATATCGCAACATCCGCACTCTTTAGGCTCTTTCTCTCCGAAATATGACTGCAAAGCCACGCTACGGCAACGGTCGGTGCGGTCGGCGTATTCGGTCATGGCGGCCATGCGCGCTATCATCTGACTGCGGCGGCCGTGATATATCTCGTGCGGTATGTAGAGGTTTCCGGAGGGTAGACGTTCGGTGCACAGAGTCAGTAGCGGCGAGCGGTTACGTGGTATGTAGCGTATCACGCGCAGACGCGACAGCCTGAGAAGCGCCTCGCATACGAACTGCACCGTATAGCCCGATGCGTGGGCTATATACTCCTCGCTCACCGGCACCGGAGCCGAGAATATGCCCGTGTAGAGCCTCAATATCACCCGTATGAGGCTCTCGAGCTCGCCGTTGACTATCTCCACGTGGTACAGCTCCTCGCGCGACACGGTGAACATTATGCGTGTGGGATTTTCGAGCTCCTCGGTGAGTATGATGTAGCCCGACAGCTGCAACAGTCTGAGAGCGCTGTACACGGTGAGGCTGTAACACCCGAACCGCGAACAGAAGTCGAAGACGTCGAAATTGCGGGTGGTCATGCGTCCGTCCCCTACGGCTATGCCCAGATAGTCGTGCACCTTGCCGTATATCTCTTTCACCGTCTCCACGGGCGGAAACTCGGCGGCTATGCGTTTGTCGGCGGCCGTCTTGTCGGACGAGGCGCGCAACAGCACGGCGTAGGAGCGTCTGCCGTCGCGTCCCGCACGTCCCGCCTCCTGATAGTAGGCTTCTAACGAGTCGGCCATCTCGTAGTGTATCACCGTTCTGACGTCGGGCTTGTCTATGCCCATGCCGAAGGCGTTGGTGGCCACCATCACGCGCACCCTGTCGCGCAACCACGACTCCTGACGGAGACTTCGCATGCGGTAGTCGAGCCCGCCGTGATAGAAGTCGGCCGATATGCCTGCCCCTGCAAGACCCTCGGCCACCGTCTCGCAATCCTTGCGCGTGCGGCAATACACTATGGCGCTCCCCTGCACGGCATCGAGTATGCGCACCATCTCGCCGTCTTTGTCATCGGTGTGTCGCACCGCATAGCTTATGTTGGGACGCGCGAAGCTCATGGAGAGACGTCGCGACCCCTTGCCGAAACGGAGGTTGCGCTCTATGTCGTCGCACACCTGCTCCGTAGCTGTAGCCGTCAGAGCCAGTATGGGGATGTCGGGGGCGCGGTCGCGCAGACGGGCTATGTTGAGATAGGCGGGTCTGAAGTCGTAGCCCCATTGCGATATGCAGTGGGCCTCGTCCACCACTATCATGGAGACGTTCATTCGGTCGAAACGGGCCTTGAATATATCGGTTTCGAGACGTTCGGCCGACACGTAGAGCAACTTGTAGTCGCCGTAAACACAGTTGTCGAGCACGCGGTCTATCTCCGATGCCGACATGCCGCTATGTACGGCCTGCGCCATGATTCGACGTTTGCGCAAGGCATCCACCTGATCTTTCATCAGCGATATCAGAGGGGTCACCACCACGGCTATCCCCTCCTTGGCGAGGGCGGGCACCTGAAAGGTTATGGACTTGCCGCCGCCGGTGGGCATGAGAGCGAGGGTATCGCGACCCGACATTATGCTCTCTATGACATCGGGCTGTATGGAGCGAAACGAATCGTAGCCCCAATATTTTTTAAGTATGTCGAGGTATTCCATCACCTGACGAACTCCAGCGCCTTGCGAGTTATCGCCTCGGGCGCAATGCCGCCCATGCACGGATAGCCGCCTTTATAGCACGGCTTGTTGCCGAACACCGAACAGGGACGGCACTCCATGTCGAGCTCCACCGCATGGGCGGGATTCTGTCCGTAACCGTAGAATCCGGCTCTCGGATGGGTGGCCCCCCACACCGACACCACCGGCACCGACACGAGCGAGGCTATATGTTGCGAGGCCGAATCCATGCTTATCATAACGTCGAGGTTGGATATGAGGGCCATCTCGCCGGCCATGTCAAGACGGCCTATCACCGAGACCACGCCATCGTATGCGGCGCTCCACCGCTCCGCCACCTCGCGCTCGTGCGCTCCGCCGCCGAAGACGAATACATCTGCACCCGCCGCCGACAGCTCCGCCACCGTACGTTCCATAAGCCCGACAGGATATATCTTACCCTCGTGACGGGCGAACGGCGCCACCCCTACCGCCTTATGACCCGGGCGGACGTTGGCATCGAAGAAGGGCGAGGCGAACGGCCCGACGAGCACCTTGTCGCCGAGAGCCACCTCTATGCCGAGACGACGCAACACATCGGCATAGCACTCCGTCATGGGACGAAGCGGAGCGGTGCTCTTGCCTTGCCGAGCCGTCAGGGCGCGACGTGCGGAGCGTTGCTTGTCGAGGTGTCGCACTCGTCGGCCCCGCAGAGACATGAACAGCGACATAAGACGCGTGCGCAACGACAGGTGCATGTCGGCCATAGCGTCGGGATGCCACTGCGCGACGCACTCCGATACAAGACGCCACATGCCGCGTACGCCTTTGTAGCGGCTATCCTTGAGGTCGACGCCGCGTACCGCGATATTCTCCGTGCCCGACCCGAAAGTGAAAAACAGCTCGAAGCCCTTGCGTGTCACAACGCAGAAGCGCACGTCGGGATTCTGACGCGCCGCCAGCCTTACCACGGCGGCGAGCATGGCAACGTCGCCCATGGCGGAGAAGCGGGGGATGAGTATGTTACGGTATCGGGGCATGAATCTGCTGTGAGGTGTGGTTATTTCGCCGCATACAACACCGGATTGAGCGCCGGGTCGTTGTACATCTTCATCTGGCGGTAGGTCTTCATGTATTTGCGACCGGCCTCTATGTCGGCCAGCAGCTCCTCTATGGCGGTGCCGAGATCTACGAGCTGAGAGTCGAGCACCGCGAGCTTGTCGGAGCAGGCCTTGAGGTGCGCAGGGTCGGCATCGGTACGCTCCGTCTCGGTGCGCATGTGGTATATCTTGAGGTAGAGTATGGAGAGACGGTCCACGGCCCATGCGGGACTCTCGGTGTTGATGGTGGCCCCCTCAGCTACTTTTACTCCGGAGTATTTGTCGAGGAAATAGGAGTCGATGTATTCGACCATGTCGGTACGCTCCTGATTGGAGGCGTCTATGCGGCGTTTTATGGCCAGTGCCTCCACGGGGTCTATCGCAGGGTCGCGTATGATGTCCTCGAGGTGCCATTGCACGGTGTCTATCCAGTTTTTGTGGTAGAGCAGGTGCTCCAGACTGCGCTCGGGATAGGGGTTGGCTATCGGGGTGTCGACATTGTCGGTCATGTGATAGTCGGCTATGGAGCGGGTGAATATCTCCCCGCAAAGGTCGGTGAATGTCATGTCTGTGAAATTTACTTATTTCGACAAAAATACGAAAAAACCGCGTATCCGGCAATCGTGACGTTATTTTATGCGATGTCGTTCACCTCTACATAAAACGGAGACCGCAAAACGCCCTGAGGACAGATTCATGCCCGACACCGCCCCGTACAGGCATAACACACTGAATATGGACATATTGCACAACACGCACCGTATCGTCTCCTGCTCAACGCCCCATGTTTCACAGACGACCGATTTTAATCGCGTACGTAGCATACAGACCTTTTTACGGAGCTATTTTGATGTTTGAGAATAACATTGTTAAATAAATTTTATTACCTTTGCGATACTTATTATATCCGGAAAAGAGGAGAAGGGTAATTTTAGAGGGTTTAAATGTAAGTTCAGGTATGAAAAAGACACTTATCGCTTTATTGCTTGTGTTTCAGTTGCCTTGCGTGGCCCTGTGCGCGGAAAAACAGAAGAAGATATCCGACAAGGAGTATATCGAAACCTATAAGAGTC
>CAMWRR010000150.1 GCA_947176715.1 uncultured Rikenellaceae bacterium
ATGTTCAGCTAATGCGCATACCGACAAACACAAAGTACCGCACCGTCTCGCAAACCTACCGACACCAAAAAGGCGGAACGACACACCATCGTTCCGCCCAAGTACTATTATGCAGTGTACCTATACCAACCGTCTCAACAGCTCCTCCCTGTCACCGTGGAGGAAGTCTATCACCGGTATCTCCACCATGGTGTAGGCACCGGGGCGTTGCTTCATGGCGGCACGTGCGGTCGACACGAGTATCTGTCCCGTAAGAGCTGGATTGTTGATGTGCATATCGAACTCGAAACGCTGACCCTGTGTCTTGCCCGAAACGCCTTTGCGCACCAAGTTGACACCGTGACCCATATCTAAGAGGTCGTCCACGCACGGCACCTGTGTCACGTGCGTCTCGTCATGGGCGAAGTAGGGGTCGGCCTTGATTTTGGCAGCCACCTCGTCGATGTCGTAACCGTCGTTGAGCTCCACGTATACCATGCGGCGGTGTATGGAGGTACCGGTAGGTATCGTCATCGATAGGGCCGCTTTCACGCCCTCTATGGCCTTTACCGCCACCGTGTGTCCCATGCTCATGCCGGGACCGAAATTGGTGTACGTGATACCTTTGGGCGCACACGCCTCCAAGAGGGCGCGCACCACCGAATCGCTACCGGGATCCCATCCGGCCGATATGACAGCCACCTTGCCGTGCTCTTTGGCTATCTTGTCGAGACGCGAACGTGTAGCCACTATCTCGGTATGTATGTCGAAACTGTCGACCGTGTTGATGCCCTGCGCCATTATCTCCGCCGCATAACGCTCGCAACTGCGCGAGGGGGTGCACAGTATGGCCACGTCGACCTTGCCGAGCTCCGTCACGCTCGCCGCAACCTTGTAACGCTTAAGCTCATAAGGAACGTTAGTAGGATCGCGCCTTACGACGCCTGCAATCTCGAAATCGGGCGCGCTCTCAAGCGCATCCAATACATAATGACCGATGTTCCCGTAGCCGATGACGGCCGCTCTGATCTTTTCCATAAATTGTTAAATTTTAATATTCCGTGTTTAATAACCCATAAACACATCGCAAAGTTAACAAACAAATCGGTAGATTGTTCTCCTCAAACGCCGATTGTTTAAATTTTAATGAATTTTTTATCGACAGTTATTTTTGATACATTTTGCAGACATTCAACGCCTCGGAAATAAATTGTGATACGTCAATATCGCAAGGCGCGTCCACGAGACATTCATACTCCGGCCATCACCACAGTGAAACGACATAAATTTTCGCATTCCGCGCCACAAATCCGATTAGGTTTATTACATTTGTAGAATGTTAAAACGGCTTATATATACGGCAATAGCGACGATACTCGCCCTGTCGGCTGGAAAGGCGCACGCACAGCTCAACCGCGACTACTTCTATTACGTGGCACAGCAATGTATCGTGCAGGAGCGTTACCGCGAGGCCATAGACGTTCTCGGCGTTCTGCTCAGAGCCGACACCGCGGCCTACGACGGTCTGTTTCTGCGCGGAGTGGCCAAATTCAACCTCAACGACTTCGCAGGTGCGAGCCACGACTTCACCCGTGCCATAAACATCAATCCTGTATTCACGCGTGCATATCTTTACAGGGCCATAACGCACACACGCACCGGCGATTATGACGACGCGCTCAAAGATTTCGGCCAGGCCATAGATATCCGTCCGGACAACGAGAACACCTATTTCAGCCGCGGCGTGGCCCTGTTTCTCAATCAACAGTTCGCCGAGGCTATAAAGGACTTCGACTACTTCATACGCAAACGGCCCTATATAGTAGATGCCTACATCAACCGCGGCACCTGCCGTTTGATGCTCAAGGACACCGCCGCCGCATATAGCGACTATGACAAAGCCATAGAGATAAACCGCTACAACCCCGACGGTTACATCCGGCGCGGCACCATTCTCTCCATGCGCGACCGCAAAGAGGAGGCCATAGCCGACTTCACCGAGGCCATAAGGCTCGACACGCTCAACCTGCAGGCCTATTTCAGCCGTGCCATAACGCGTGCGGGCAACAACGACCCGTTAGGCGCCATATCGGACCTCAGCCGCGTTATATCCATAGACAGCCTCAACTCACTGGCCCACTTCAACCGTGCCATAGTCTATTCGCAGATAGGCGACTACGACCGTGCCCTGTCCGACTACGACCGTGTAGCCGAGTACAGTCCCGGCAACGTGCTGGTATTCTTCAACCGCGCCGCCCTCAACGACCGGCTCGGACGTCTCACGGAGGCCGAACGCGACTACACCCGCGCCATAGAGCTATTCCCCGACTTCGCCAACGCCTACTTAGGCCGCTCCGCCGTACGCCACCGCATGAACGACATGAAAGGCTCGCGCGCCGACCACGACACGGCGGGCAAGAAGATATCAGCCTATCGTAGCAAGAGCGGTGTATTGGCCGAGCTGTCGGACACGAGCAAGATGCTCGACAAGCTCCTGTCGTTCGACGCCGACTTCGGCAACCGCGACTTCGACAATGTCAAGAGCCGCGATGTAGACATCGTGACGTTGCCCCTGTTCAGAATAGTGGTGGACGACCGCACGGCAAAACGCCGAAGATACGACAATCCGGCATTGGAGGCCGAACTGGCCGGCAACATGTTGCATGGCGACCTTATCAGCAACCTGCCCGTTATAATGAACAAGGAGCGTATAAGGGAGCTCGACGGCAAGGCCGAAGCCGACATAGAGGCCTCGCGCACCGCCCGTGGCGTCTACGCCCGCGGAGTGACCCAATATATGATGAGCCAGTACAGCAACGCCGTCCGTCTGTTCAAGGAGGCTATAAGGCTCGACCCGCACAACCCGTTCTACTACATGTCGTGCGCGGTGGCCACCTGCGAGATGATAGACTTCATATCCATGCTCGACAAGCGTCAGACCATAGTGATAGACGCCACCCCGTCGGAGAAGCTCAACATGTCTACCGGCCGCACCTACGACTACGGAGAGCCCCTCGACCTCATCGACAAGGCCATAGAGCTGGCCCCCGACAACGCATACCTCTACTACGACCGGGCGGGCATACTCTGCAAAAAGGGCGACATGACCGGTGCCATCGACGCCTACACCCGTGCCATAGAGCTATACCCCGGATTCGCCGAGGCCTACTACAACCGCGGCATGATATTGCTCGGGCTTAAAGACACCCGCAAGGGATTTCTCGACATGAGCCGCGCCGGCGAGTTGGGCATAGAGGAGGCCTACGCGCTCATAACGCGCCTGAGCGTCGGCAGATAACCGCAATATTATAACGCAATGAAGGTAACCAACATAAAATCGACCTCGTCCGCCCTGTTCGCCCCGGCGTGGGAGATATACCAGTATAGCTTTCCGGTCTGCGAGAAGCGTCGTCCGGAGTCCCAGCGCAAGGCACTGGAGGAGCAACCGGAGTGCAGTATGGATATATTCACGCACGCCGACGCCCCCGACAAGGTGATAGGATTCATGCTACACTGGCGTTTCGACGACTCGGTATATCTCGAACACTTCGCCGTATCGGAGAGCGAGCGCAACAACGGCGCGGGGGGCAGGATGCTCGACAGCTTCATAGAACGCAATGCCGGCAGACGCATCATCCTTGACATAGACATGCCGGTGGACGACATATCCAAACGCCGCATGGGCTTCTACGAGCGACACGGCTTCGTGGCCAATCCCGCCAGAAGACACATACACCCCGACCTGAGCGACCCACGTGCCGAAAAGTTCGAGCTGCTTCTGTTATCGCACGGCGGCACCTTGACCGATGACGAATACCGCCGGTTCAGAGACGATTTCGAGAAGAGGATATGTCTGAACATATAAGTTACCGACAACACAAAAGCGGCCGGAGGAATTTCCCCCCCGACCGCTTTTTCAGCGTAGCCGTCAATCGTCGATAAAGCTCGAATTGATATCCACTACCTCTATGTCCGGCTTGTGGCGTTGCAGATATGTCTGCACGTAGGGACACACCGGATTGAGTTTGAGCTTATGCTCCCTGCCGTATTCGATGGCCGCCTCCACCACCCTCTCCGCAAGTCTACGGCCGCGTAACTCGCGCGGCACGAAGGTGTGCGTCACAGCGATGCACTCCGGCGTGAGCAGATATTCCGCATAGGCGTACTTGCCGTCCGTCTCTATCTCGAAACGAGACGCTTTCTTGTTGTGATAGACCTTATTTTCCATAACGATATTATATTGAATGTTTTATAGCCACAAACAATCTAACAACAATCGTGCCCGCAGATGTATTCACACGACAAAACAGACGGCGATATATTTTTGCACGGTTTTTGTAAGAACATTACCATAACAAACAAAACCTACTTGTCATGAAAAAGGAACCGACAACGAACAAATATGCCAAGAGCATAGATCTTCTCAACAAGGCCGTAGCCGACGAGATGTACGCCGTAAACCAGTACATGTACTTCCACTTCCAGCTCGCCGACATGGGCGACGATCTGCGGGCTTCGCACTTCAAA
>CAMWRR010000151.1 GCA_947176715.1 uncultured Rikenellaceae bacterium
ATACACTATCGGTTGAATATGAATAAAGCGAAAAGGATTGCCTCCCTCGCTTCGCCTAGATAGGAAAATTGGTTCGTGTCAGGAGAGCGGAATGTGTTTGACTGCCCTCGTACCTTGGGCAGGTACGCCTTACGGCGTATTGAGTTGCATGCGCTTTGTTGTAGTGTTTGTCACTCTTTGTGCATAAGAGAGTCTGTTTTTGTTGGGTAAGTTCTCGCTGGTTGCGGCCCTTCGTGCCGCTTTAGGGATTTTATAGGTCGGTGACGTACGGGGAGAAAGTTTTCGGGATGTTCAGGTCGTGCGTGTTGTCTGAACGCTCGGGTTGTCGGTTTGTTTGCGCGGGCAAGCATGTCTGCGACTTATACTCATCTTTGGCCTCGCTCGACATGTTCCGTCTCGGCAAAAGCGATATCCGCTTGCTTATGTTCTCGTCTTATTCGTATCTTTGCAGTGCATCGTCACCCGTTCGATGCCGAAACGACACAGCCATGAAGCGCATACTTCTGTCATTCATATCGTTTACGGTAGCCGTCGTCTCTCTGGCGCAATCGCCTGCGGACTACGTCGACCCGTTCATAGGCACCTCCGACTACGGGGCTACCGTGCCGGGTCCGTCGGTACCTATGGGGATGGCGTCGATGGCTCCCTACAACACGTTCGGCATGCCGGGCCACAAGATACACACCGATGCCGGCTGGTGCTCCACCCCCTACGTCTACGAAAACCGATATGTCGCAGGCTTCACCAACGTGAATCTCAGCGGCGTAGGTTGTCCCGACTTCGGCTCGTTGCTACTTATGCCCACCACGGGGGAGGCTACCGTGGAGGCGTCGGAGTATTGTTCGGAGCTATCCGACCAGAGGGCGGAGGCTGGCTACTACTCGACCGTCGTAGAGCGTTACGGCGTACATGCCGAGATGACGGCCACCGAGCGCACCACCCGTTCGCGCTACACCTATCCTGCTGGCACATCCAACGTACTGTTCAACATAGGCTTAGGGCTGACCAACGAGTCGGGCGGCATGGTACGCATAGTGTCGGAGCGCGAGATAGAGGGGTTCCGCATCATGGGCGGCTTCTGCTACAACGAGCCGCAGTCGGTAGTGCCCGTCTACTTCGTGGTGCGACTGAGCAAACCGGCCGAGATACGCTACTGGAAGAGGCTCGACAGACTTAAAGGGATCCGCCACGAGTGGGAGCCGTACAGCGACAGATATAAGATATACAGCCTCTACAAAGGCGAGATGGCGGGCGACGACATAGGCGCCATCTTCACCTTCGCCACAGAGCAGGACGAAGAGGTGGAGGTGAGCGTAGGCATATCGTACGTGAGCATCGACAACGCCCGCGATAACCTCGACCGCGAACAGGAGGGCCGCCCGTTCGACACTCTGCGCGCCGAAGCCCGCGACAAGTGGAACGACGTTTTGGGCCGCATAGAGGTGGAGGGGGGCACCCGCGACGACAAGGTCATGTTCTACACCGCCCTCTACCACACCTACATACACCCCAACATACTGAGCGACGCAAACGGCGACTACCCCTCGATGGTCCGACGCGGAAAGGCCAACAGCGGCGACCGCAATCGTCTTACTATGTTCTCGGGCTGGGATGTCTACCGCCTGAACGCCGCCCTCATGTCGCTGACAGACCCGGGCCGCGGCGACGACATGGCCGCCTCGCTCATGGATATGTACCGAGAGAGCGGCAACCTCCCCAAATTCGAGATAGCCTCCGGTGAGTTCATGGTTATGGAGGGCGACCCGGCCATACCCTACCTCGCCGACCTCTACATGCGCGGCGCAGTCAAAAGCGTCCCCGCCGAAGAGCTGTACGAGGCAATGCGCCGCAACGCCTTCACGCCGGGAGCGGGAAACCGCATACGCCCCGACAACGACTTCTACACGGAGCACTGTTATGTCCCCTATCTAAAAGAGTACGACAGCTCTGTATCGCAGGCGCTCGAATACTATATGGCAGATTACGCCCTCTCACGCATGGCCCTCTCGCTCGGGCGCAAGGATGATTATAAGGAGCTGACAAGACGTACCGCCGGCTACAAAAGATATTTCGACCCCGAGTACCGTCTGTTGCGCCCCGTGAAGCCCGACGGCAGCTTCATGGAGGGCTTCGACCCCGAGGAGGGCAAGAATTTCGAGCCTGTCAACGGTTTTCACGAGGGTTGCTCATGGAACTACTCGTTCTATGTGCCCTACGACATAAAGGGGTTGTCTGAGCTGATGGGCGGCGGCGACCGCTTCGTGGAGATGCTCGACAGATGTTTCGACGAGGGCCACTTCGACATGAGTAACGAGCCCGACATGGGCTATCCTTACTATTATTCCCTTATAGAGGGTAACGGCTGGCGCACGCAACAGAGGGTCCGCCGGCTGATACGCGACCGTTACTCCGCCACACCGGGAGGGCTGCCCGGCAACGACGACGCCGGCACCATGTCGGCATGGCTCCTCTTCTCCATGATGGGGCTATATCCCACCCTGCCCGGAAGCCCCGACTTCATCGTCACCTCGCCCGTGTTCGACAAGATAACTATAAAGCTCGACCCGCGCTACTGCGACACCGACGAGCTTGTGATAGAGACCCACAAGGAGGCTCCCGACGACATATATATAAAACGCATATCGGTAGGAGGCAAGCCGCTCGACGGACTGACGGTCGGGCAGAGAGAGCTGACCTCGGCCGGCAGGATGGATATATGGCTCACGGGGAGTCATTAGCACAATTTTTGTCCCCGTTTTCGGGTTTGGATATTGACCGATCACTAAAAACAACACTATAATGAACAAAGTAATTTTAATGATTCTCGACGGCTACGGCAACGGCGACCACTCATCGAGCGACGCCATCTTCAACTCTCATGCCGAGTACATCGAATCGCTCAAGAAGAAGTACCCCACATCGCAGTTGCTCACCTGCGGCGAGAACGTGGGTCTGCCCGACGGTCAGATGGGCAACTCCGAGGTGGGCCACCTCAACCTCGGTGCCGGACGCGTCGTCTATCAGGACCTCGTCAAGATAAACAAGGCGTGCGCCGACGGCTCCATAGCCGAGAACCCCGCCATAAAGGAGGCTTTCGGCTACGCCAAGAATAACGGCAAGGCCGTACACTTCATAGGACTGCTCTCGGACGGCGGCGTGCACTCTTTAGACAAGCACGTCTACAAGCTCTGCGACGTAGCCGAGGCTTACGGACTCGACAAGGTGTTCGTACACGCCTTCACCGACGGCCGCGACACCGACCCCAAGAGCGGCAAAGGCTACATAGCCGGGTTGCAGGACCACATAGCCGGCACACACTGCAAGATAGCTTCGGTGATAGGCCGTTACTACGCCATGGACCGCGACAAACGTTGGGATCGCGTCAAGATGGCTTACGACCTGCTCGTTAAGGGCATAGGCGAGCACGCCGCAGACCCGGTGGCCGCCATGCAGAAGTCGTACGACGAGGGTGTCACCGACGAGTTCGTAAAACCTATCGTATGTGTCGACGGCGCAGACAAGCCCGTAGGCGTAATATCGGAGGGCGACGTGGTATTCTGCATCAACTTCCGCTCCGACCGTGGCCGCGAGATAACGATGGTATTGGCCGAGGAGAACATGCCGGAACAGGGCATGAGTGTCATTCCTAATGTCCGTTACCTCACGATGACCCCATACGACGAGGCCTTCCGCAACGTCACCGTGGTATACGGCAAGGACAACATCGAGAACACCCTAGGCGAGGTAATATCGAAACAGGGGCTCAAACAGCTGCACATAGCCGAGACAGAGAAATACGCGCACGTAACATTCTTCTTCAACGGAGGCCGCGAAGAGCCCTACGAGGGAGAGAACCGCATACTCATACCCTCGCCCAAGGTGGCCACCTACGACCTCAAACCCGAGATGAGCGCACGCGAAGTCAAGGAGGCTCTCGTTGCCGAGATTAAAAAAGGCGAAAACAGCTTTATATGCGTCAACTTCGCCAACGGCGACATGGTCGGCCACACAGGGGTATACGGCGCCATAGAGGAGGCCGTACGCACCGTCAACGAGTGCGCGCGCGAGGTGGTCGAGGCCGCAGTGCCGATGGGTTACACCGTGCTCATAACAGCCGACCACGGCAACGCCGACTACGCCGTCAACCCCGACGGCTCACCCAACACCGCACACTCGCTCAACCCAGTGCCTTTCATAGTGGTGTCTGACACAATAAAACACGTGGAGAGCGGAGTACTCGCCGACGTCGCCCCGACAGTCCTCAAGATAATGGGCATTCCTCAGCCCGGAGATATGACTGGTCATCCGTTGGTGTGATAAAGAAGAGGCCGGAGAGTTTTTCTCCGGCCTCTTCTTTATCACACCAACGGATGACGGGGATGCCTCCGGCAGGGGCGTTTGTTGCCTCCGGCGGCCCTTCGGGGAGTTACTTTGTCACTCGACAAAGTAAC
>CAMWRR010000152.1 GCA_947176715.1 uncultured Rikenellaceae bacterium
ACGTTTATTACACGCGAGACGGGAATATCGTCTCTACCGTCGCGGAAGGTGTCGGGAGGAACAACAGGACCGGTGCCCGTAGTTATGCCCGCACGCGATGCCTCCTCCTCGGACATCACCTCTATGTCGTCGGCCTCGGCGCGCCTCAACGACACCTCGTAGCCCATAAGCTCGTACTCTATAGGGTCGCGCATGGGGGCGTTCCTTATCACCGTTATCTTCTTGCCGCGCACGAAGCCCATCTCGGTGATGCGCCGACGGAAATCGCCGTCGCCGTCCACCCTCACTATGACGGCGCTTTGTCCGCACGTAAGCTCTGAAAGTCTCATAAATAAAGTAGCCTGATTGTCTCTACGGAGTACAAAATTAGCCTTTTTTTGATTCCGGATGTTTTATTCCTACATTTGTAAGAGAAAATACCTAAAAATGATGATGCGACGATTTTCAGTCTTATGCGCGTGTGCGGCAGTGCTCATGGCCGTATCGTGCCGTAACCGCAGCTACACATACACGCTCTACGACATAATACCCGCCCCCGCGGAGGTGACAGCCGAGAGAGGCTGCCATACGCTCACCGAAAGATGCGGCGTAGGCTACCCCGCCGGCGACGACACACTCGCATCGGGAGCCTCGGTCATAGCAGAGACGCTATCGCGGGCCACCGGTCTGAAGCTGGAAGCCCACGAGGGGTTCGACGACGGAGGCATAAACCTGTACCGGTTGGCCGAGTACGAAGAGGAGCTGCCATACTACATATCGCACGACTCCTCCGCAACGAGAAGAGAGGCCTACGCAATACGCATAGACAACAACGGCATAAACATATACGCCGACGACTACCCCGGCACCTTCTACGCCCTGCAGACCATCATGCAGATGCTTCCCGCCGAGTGCTACTCTCCCTCGGGAGGAGGACGCGAACTATACACCCTGCCGGCATGCGTCATAGCAGACATGCCGGCATTCGGGTGGAGGGGCATGCACATGGATGTGGCGCGTCACTTCTTCCCCAAAGAGTTCGTGATGAAGTTCATCGACATAATGGCCATGCACAAGATGAACGTTCTGCACTGGCACCTTACCGACGACCAAGGGTGGCGCATAGAGATAAAGAAGTATCCGCTACTTACCGACATAGGCTCGTCGAGAGGCGATAGCACCGACAGGAGATTCTACACTCAGGAGGAGGCGCGCCAGATAGTGGCATACGCGGCAGAGAGGGGCATAACGGTGGTGCCCGAGATAGACCTGCCGGGCCACAGCTGGGCGGCCATAGCCTCCTATCCCGAGCTGGGATGCGCCAAAAAGAGCCAAAAGGTGATGACCACGGGCGGCTACGAGGAGGCGGATGGGCGCATAGGCAGCTCAACGCTGTGTGCCGGAGACGAAAACACCTATCGTGTATACGGCGACATTCTCGACGAGATAATGGAGATATTCCCCTCCGAATATATCCATGTAGGCGGCGACGAGGCCGACAAGAGCCCGTGGAGGTCGTGTCCGGCGTGCCTCAAACGCATGTCCGACGAAGGGTTGGAGACGCCTGAGCAGCTGCAGAGCTATATGATAGGACGCATGGAGCGCCACATATCCCCGCACGGGCGCAAGCTGATAGGCTGGGACGAGATAGCCGAGGGCGGGATAGCTCAGGGGGCCACCGTCATGTCGTGGCGCGGCACCGAGGGCGGCATAGAGGCGGTGCGCAAAGGCCACGACGCTATCATGACCCCCAACAGCCACCTCTATTTCGACTACTATCAGGACACCCCCGAAACCGAGCCCGCCGCCAACGGCAGCATGATACCCCTGAGCAAGGTGTGGGAGTTCGACCCTGTGCCGAACGAACTGCGAGCAGATTCGCTCCGCAGCCGAATACTCGGAGCGCAGGCCAACACATGGACCGAATACATACCGACGCCAGAACACTTCGAATATATGACGGTGCCGAGGATAGCGGCCCTCGCCGAGGTACTGTGGTGCGGTCCCGTACGCGACTCATGGCACGACTTTTCAAGACGTCTCTACACCGCGCAGACAGAGCGTTACGACGCAATGGGGATTAACTACCACCCCGGCCCCGAATACGTGCGTTTCTTACCGTCGTTCGACGAGCGCGACAGCCTCTACCGCATGGAGATGGCGTGCGACATATACGATGCAGAGATAGCCTACACCCTCGACGGCACCGAACCCGACGCCGGCTCGGAGCGTTACCGCGCACCCGTCGCGATAAAGAAACCGGCCACCGTGAAAGCGGTTGTGGTACGCGGCGACACCGTCTACTCGAAACTGCCGTCGTCCATGACCGTAGAGATGCACAAGGGTACGTTCGGCAAGATAACCTACGACTCGCCTTACAGCGACCAATATCCCGGAGCCGGAGAGCGCACGCTATGCGACGGCATGACCGGAACGGCCGACTTCAAGGACGGCTTCAACCAAGGCGTCGCCAACCGCGACTTAGAGGTCACATTCGACCTCGGCACGGTACAGTCGTTCAGCGAGGTGACCGGCTCGTTCCTGCAAAACATAGGGGTGTGGATATATCTGCCCGAAGCGCTCGTTGTCTACACCTCCGACGACGGGCACGATTTCCGTCAGGCGGCCCGCGCAGTCAACGCTTTCGACCGCGACAGCCAGATAATACGCAAGAAGCTCACCGTAAAAGGCGACTTCAGGGCAAGATACGTAAAGGTGGTGGCCGTAAACCCCGTGACCCCGAAAGGACTTCCGGGCGAAGGTTATAAGAATTGGGTGTTTGCGGATGAGATCTTTATAAGATAATGTGTGTTTAAACCGCCTCCAAAGTCGGACCCGATAATGCTTAAACAGTCCGACTTTGTGAAAACTCATAGGGCAGACACTATCCGAACAGTTCGGAATGTGTTCCCAACCTAACCAATTTTACGATATTCTCGACCTCATCAATCCAGACAAGCAAAAAATCGTTTTCTATATGACACTCCATATATCCATTATATTTCCCTTTTAGCAAATGGGGGCTATATTCAGACAACCTATCCGTCTCTTTCAATAGAGTGAGAGCTTTCTTCAAAGATTTGATTCTCTTGGGATTATTTTGTATCTTTTTCAAATCCTTCTTGAACTGACCGGTTTGTTTCAATATCCTCATAACGATGCCACATATTTCTCGAAATCAACCAAATCCAATACCTCCAGCTCTCCGTTTTCAGCCTCTTTCATAGCCGCTATAGTAGTCTCGTTAGGCTTGTTGTAAACGCTGTCCATAAGGATACACTCCACATAGTTGCTCAGGCTACGATTGGCCTTTTTGGCATTTTCTCTCAGCCTCTCCAGCAGATCCTCGTTCAACCTGCAAGCCACCTGTCTCTTTATCGCTTTTGTCTCCATAATTCAAAATCTTTTGTCCGACATATAGAATACATTATACTACGAATGTATGACAAATATAATACATTGTATGAAAAACGCCAAATATCATGCCTATTGTGTGCAAAACCGACATCGCATTCGATAAAACCCGTCCGCGACCGCTTTTTTCTGTCGAAAGGTGGGAAAATCGAAATATTATCGTATCTTTACGCGTTAATTGACTGTTACGTCACCCTGTCGAGAAACGCCGCGAAACCGGCGATACGGTCTGAAACAGGGGTTTACGCCGAAGGGGGCCGACAGTCGTACGGAAAGCGTAACAATACAAAGAGAATAATATCGACAAATGTCAGAAGAAAGAATCATCAAAGTCAACATCGAGGAGCAGATGAAGAGCGCCTACATCGACTATTCCATGTCGGTGATAGTGTCGCGCGCGCTCCCCGACGTGAGAGACGGTCTCAAACCCATCCACAGGCGTATACTCTTCGGTATGAGCAACGAGCTGTCGCTCTACTCCGACAAGCCACACAAGAAATCGGCCAGAATCGTCGGCGAGGTGATGGGTAAGTTCCACCCGCACGGCGACTCGTCAATATACGAGGCTATGGTGCGTATGGCCCAGCCGTGGTCGTTGCGCTACCCGCTCGTGGACGGACACGGCAACTTCGGCTCCGTGGACGGCGACGGAGCGGCGGCCATGCGTTACACCGAGGCCCGCATGACCAAGATCACCGACGAGGTGATGGCCGACATAGACAAGGAGACGGTGGACTACGTCTTCAACTTCGACGACTCGCTCAAAGAGCCGGTGGTGTTGCCCACCCGTCTGCCCATGCTTCTGTGCAACGGCACGTCGGGTATCGCCGTGGGTATGGCCACCAACATGCCTCCCCATAACCTCTCGGAGGTGGTGGACGCCATCTGCTCATACATAGACGACCGCGACATAGACACCGAGGGGCTCATGAAGCACATAAAGGCCCCCGACTTCCCCACTGGCGGTATAATATACGGTATGGCGGGTGTGAGCGAGGCCTACGAGACGGGCCGCGGACGCGTGGTGATACTACTAGACGGAGAGTGCACATG
>CAMWRR010000153.1 GCA_947176715.1 uncultured Rikenellaceae bacterium
CGGTGAAAGAGGCGCCGTCGATGCGGTTCTCCATAGTCCAGCCCACTACAAACCCGCTCTTCAGCGTCTGCATGACCAGCCCGCGCCGCGACTGCGACACCGCCCGCCAGAACTTCTCGTCGTAGTTGGCATCCTCGTTGCGCACGTCACCGTCCACGAACGACTCTACCGACACCTCGCCCCCCTCGTCGGGCAGGGCTACGGTATAACGCAAGGCCCCCAGCTCCGGACGCTCCATGCTGAAGAAGCGCAACGCCTCTATCTCGACGCGCCGTCCGCCCGGTGTCACGAGCGACGCACGGCGCAGAAGCGTACCGGTGCGCATGTCGAGCTGGCGATAGTAGCCGGTGACGCTGCATACGGCAAGGTCGATGCGCTCGCCCTCCACCGTTATGTCCACACCGCACCAGAATGCGCTGTTGGGCACCTTGGCGAACGACTCGGGATAGCCGTTCTTCCACCAACCCACGCGCGTCTTGTCGGGGTAGTAGACGCCGCCTATGTAGTTGCCCTGCAGGGTGTCGCCCGAGAAACACTCCTCGAAATTGGCCCGTCCGCCCATTGCGCCGTTGCCTATACTGAAAAGGCTCTCGCCGGCGCGCGTACGCTCGGGACGGTAACTGTTCTCTATTATCTTCCACCTGTCGGTTACTATATACTCATTCATTACACATCGTTATATACGTCAGACAAACAATCCTTTCAAACAGCCGTAATCGACTCCCGCCAAGCCGGGCAACACTACGTCGGCCCCCGGCAGTCTATCCGCCGCACCTATGCCCACGCTCCTCATGCCGGCCGCCGAGGCAGCCTCTATCCCCGCCCCGGCATCCTCGAACACTACGCAACCGCCCGGCTCCGCATCCAGACGCGAGGCCGCGAGCAGAAACACCTGCGGGTCGGGCTTCGCACGGGTTATGTCGTTTCCGTCCACCACGGCATCGAACAGCGTGGCGATACCCGTCCGTTGCAGTATCACCCCGGCGTTCCGGCTCGACGAGGCCAACGCCGTCGCTATGCCGTGACGCCGCAGATCGGTCAGAAGGCCGACCGCTCCGGGCAACACGTCCGCAGACGTCATGGCGGCCACATATTCGAGATACCAGCCGTTCTTGAGGTCGGCCAGCTCCTGTTTTTCGCTGTCGGTGAAGCGTTCCGACATGCCGCCCACATCGAGCAATATGTCGAGCGAGCGCATACGGCTCACCCCTTTGAGTCTCTCGTTGTCATCCTCGGTGAAATCGAAACCCAGACGGGACGCCAACCGCCGCCACGCCTTGTAGTGGAAACGGGCGGTGTCGACTATCACCCCGTCGAGGTCGAACAAACATGCTGTCATCATAGTTCGTATCATATCAGTGGTAAAGATAATGTTTTTCACGACAACTCATAACCGACGGCCATCCGGATATTGGGAAAAAATAGCTACATTTGCGGCAAAACAAGATAATTCATGGCACTACAATGCGGCATAGTAGGCTTGCCCAACGTCGGCAAGTCGACCCTTTTCAACTGTCTGTCGAACGCCAAGGCGCAGGCGGCCAACTTTCCCTTCTGCACCATCGAGCCTAACGTCGGCGTGATAACCGTACCCGACGAACGCCTTATAAAGCTGGCAGAGATAGACAACCCCAAAAAGGTGATACCCACCACCATAGAGATAGTCGACATAGCCGGTCTTGTCAAAGGGGCCTCCAAGGGCGAGGGTTTGGGTAACAAGTTCCTCGGCAACATACGCGAGACCGACGCCATAATACACGTGCTCCGTTGCTTCGAGAACGACAACATCACCCACGTGGACGGCACCATCGACCCGGTAAGGGACAAGGAGATAATAGACACCGAGCTGCAGCTCAAAGATCTGGAGACGGTGGAGAGCCGCATATCGAAGGTGCAGAAACAGGCCGCCACCGGCGACAAGAACGCCAAACGCCTCTTCGACATACTCTCGCGCTATCGTGAAGCGCTCATGCAGGGGCGGTCGGCGCGCACCGTGCAGCTCGACAAGGAGGACCGCAAGCTCACCTACGACCTGCATCTGCTCACCGAGAAGCCGGTGCTATACCTTTGCAACGTAGACGAGAAGAGCGCTGTCGGCGGCAACGAACACACCCGTGCCGTGGCAGAGGCCATCGAGGGCGAGGGGGCGCAGATGCTGATTGTGGCGGCGGCTACCGAGGCCGACATAGCCGAGCTCGAAAGCTACGAGGAGCGACAGATGTTCTTGGAGGAGATAGGGCTTGAGGAGTCGGGCGTAAGCCGTCTGATAAAAGCGGCCTACCGTCTTCTCAACTTGGAGACCTACTTCACCACCGGCCCTGACGAGACCCGCGCTTGGACCTACACCAAAGGTACCAAGGCACCGCAGGCCGCCGGCATCATACACACCGACTTCGAGAGAGGGTTCATCCGCGCCGAGGTCATCAAATACGACGACTACGTGTCGCTCGGCTCCGAGGCGGCATGTCGCGAGGCGGGCAAGATAGGCATAGAGGGCAAGGAATACGTAGTCTGCGACGGCGACATAATGCACTTCAGATTCAACGTCTGACGCCACACCGCTCCGGGCGATTCGGGGCGGAAGGGTCGTTGTCATAAGCCGGCAACGGCATATATAATTTCAGGAGGGTCCCGCAGGAGATACCGTAGACGCGCCGGCGGGAGAACATATAAACATTATGATAAAGGGAAGGGTAAGATCCGCTTCGTCGACGGGGGCGTTTCGTATGGGGGGTGTGCGCGACGTCGTATACGACAGTCTGTCCGCCCGTCTCGGTTTCAAGATATTACTGACGACAGCCGTTATCGTTGCGATGTCGTTGCACTCTTGCAGCAATCCGTACCGGGGAGTTCCGGCGGATATAGCCCGGCTGGCCCGCCGAGCTGTGGCCGGACAGGAGCCTCAGCGCGCCGCCGAGCTGCACCAGATGACCGAGTGCATCGATCCGCGCTATCGCGAGGGGATGGCCTATCTGCTGGCCTACATGCCCGACGACGATCTGGCCCGTATGGATTGCGACCTTATCAGCGAGAACATAGAGTATGCCTACCGCGCCCGCGACACCTACGAGTGGTGCCGCAACCTGCCTGACGAGATATTCTTCAACGAGGTGTTGCCCTACTACGTGGCCGACGAGAAGCGTATGAGCTGGCGTCCGCAACTGTTCGAGCTTACCTGCGGCATAACCGACGCGGCGGCTGATCTGCGCACGGCGGCGGACAGTATGTGCAGTCGCATCAGGAGCCTGAGCGGTGTCAGATACACCAACACGCTCCCCAAGGAGAGCCTGTCGCCCGCCGAGACATTGGAGCTGGGGAGCGGCGGGAGCACCGCATTGGCCATATTGATGGTGTCGGCGTTCCGCTCGGCCGGGATACCCGCACGTCTGGCCGGCACCCCCATGTGGTCCGATCACGACGGCCATTACAGCTGGGCGGAGGTGTGGATAGACGGCGCGTGGCATTTCGTAGACTATTTCGCCAAAGGCATAGACGACACATGGTTCCTCGAACGGGCCGGCCAGACAGAGAAGTCGGACCCCTCGCACTGGATATACGCCGCCACCTACGCCCCCGGCAAACGGCACTTCCCCTTGGCATGGAACGAGAGCTACCGCGATCTGCATGCCATAGACGTCACAGACCGCTACATAAAGGAGTACAAGAGGGCCGGACTGAGCAAAAGCGACGGCACAGAGGTGGCGGTACGCATGTACGGCCGCCAGACAAACCGGCCCGAAGCCGACGACAGGGTGGCTGTAAAGGTGCGCCTGATGCTCGGAGACAGCTGTGTGGCACAAGGCGTTACCGCCTCCGCAGAGCGGGATATCAACGACCGCCTCGTCTTCAACGTCACGGACAAAGGCTACTACTCCATAGAGTGGATGCGCGACACCACCGCCGTACGACGCGTGATACGGGTAGACGAAGAGCCACTGGACGTGGCATTGTTTCTCTAGTGATTTTCATATTTACGCACGGCATGCCGTACGGTTGCCGAGGGCTTCACCTTAAGGTGAGTTCCGTTCGCCGTCTCCGATGCGCAAGACGGATGCGTCGCACACGACAATGCGAAAAAACACCCTGTCGACACAGATCGCACGGCATTCTGCAAGAAAATCGTATGCCAATGCGTTTAACGTTTTAGCCCGTTGTGCCCGCCGTAATTTTATCGCAATTATCAGAGGGCGAGCCTCAAAACGGCATGTTATTTGAAAGAGACATAAAGACTCCATACAGGGGTGAGGATAAAAAGTGATATTATTTTTATGGCAATCGTTGGTTTTATAAAAAATTTACATATCTTCGCAGTGTGAAAAAGTGAACAGACGGATTCGGCATACGCTGCCGTCGGACACAACAAAAAGACAATGATTTACGTTTAATATACAGATTACCCTCCTATATAATAAATTATACAAATTATTATTCAAAAATTCTTTCA
>CAMWRR010000154.1 GCA_947176715.1 uncultured Rikenellaceae bacterium
CAATAGTAAATACTTATAAGCTCGCCTCCGCACGGTGGGTGATAAACGAAATATGACATGGAAAAAAAGACAGTGACAGGGAACTTCCTTTCGCAACCAAACAGAGATTTTCCGCTCGATTGCGGCACGCTCGACACACTCCAAAACAATGCCGCCTTAGTGGCTGCCATCGGCAATATAGCCGGGGATAAACTGATACTCTCTGGGTGTGAGCTGAGTCACGGCGACACGCAGCGTGACCCCGGCTATGTATTCGTGCGCACCATAGAATATCCGCAGGGCGAAGTGTTGTATTGGGAGGGCGGCAATGTTTCCGAGGGTATGTATCTGAAGTTGGAGGATGTGTCGATCAGTACACATGGTTACGAATACCCCAAGGCCTACACCAAACGTTCGCTTGCACCCGGCGTGGGTGGGGAGTTTTGTTGGGCCGACTTCCGTAAGCCACGAACCTCGGCCGAGATAGAGGCACAGATAGCCGCTCTTGTCGAGAAACAAAAGTTGATAGAAGCCGCGGTGGCGAGCGCGGAGCCGTTGGGTGTGATTAAGATGTGGGCGGGCGCCAGTGTCCCGGAAAACTACCACATGTGTGATGGTACCGAGCTCAGGATAACGGAATATCCCGAACTATATGCAGCCATAGGTGACACGTTCAACGATGCCAAGAGTTGGGATGACAGGAATGTGGCTACACAATCCGGACATTTCAGACTCCCGGACTTGCAGGGGCGATTCGTTGTGGGCTACAACAGTAAAGACTATAATAATAAGAATGAAAAGGAGTATGACATTGGCTTCACCGGTGGAGAGAAGACGCACACGCTGACTGTGGCGGAGATGCCGGAGCACTCGCACACTTATCAAAAAAGCGTAGACGCATCCACCCACACTGGGAACAAGGACAACAGCAAGTTCGCGGAATATCGAACGGCGGATACCGGGACTGCCGGCAAAGGGTGGCCGCATGAAAACCGTCCGCCGTATTACGTGCTTGCGTATATAATGCGTGTAAGATAACCGATCATATATTATTAATAATGGCAACCAGAAGCATAGCGCAACTAAAAACATGGTTTAAACGTGGAAAATATCCCACCGAGGAGCAGTTCTCCGACTGGATGGATAGCTTCATACATAGGACGGAAGGCGAGGTACCTATTAAACGTATAGAGGGGTTGATGGAGGCTATTCGCAATAAATATCCCCAAACTGCCGGTGATGAGTTAGAGCGATTACATGAATTACTCAGAGCCGACTTCGATGCACACAAGGTACTGACGGAAAGCTGGCTTGGCGATATGGCAGATGATATCAACGACGTCGAGACAAGGATAGAGCAACACCAAACAGAGATAGAGCAGTTGGATGGCGGTCTTAATGAGGCTCGTTCAGACATTACGACAGTGGGCCGCATGCTCGGGAACAAAGTGTCACTCTCGGAAACAAAAGAGGCCCTCGCTGCCCTTGGTCCAGACTACGCCAGCCTGCTTGCTCTTGCTGTGACGTTGAAGACATTCCTACAATCGAACGACACCGCCGACAGCACTATTAACACATGGCGTGAGATAGAGTCCTTTCTGCAAGGCGTCACCGACACCGAGAGCCTTACCGCATTGCTCGCCGGGCTTAGGGATGAATGCGGATCGCTTATAAATACAGAGAAGGCACGAGCCGAGACTGCCGAGGAGGCTTTGGCGTTGTCTGTTGCTGACAAGGTGGCCAACGATGATTCCCGATTATCAGACCCTCGCGAAGCCAACGGTGGCTTTGCGGACAGTATCTCCAACAGACGCGACTCTGCGGAACATTACTGTATATGGGTCGGCACTCAGGCGGAGTATGACGCCATAGAGACAAAAGAGGCCACAACGATTTATTACACGTTATAACATGGGATTCATTAAAATATTCGATTCGTTCGTCGGGAAAATATTCGTTGGAGAGCAAGCTGTGAAGAACATATATGTAGGACAAAACCGCATATACCCCAATATCGTTTCAGTCGATACAGGCGCCGATTACGGAGAGTGGAGCTATATCGACCCTACCCGCACAAGAACGGTACGTTTGTGGGAACAAGATATATATGCCGATGGCTCGCGCGGGGAAAAACGATACACGGGGGCATCAACCGAAACGCAGACGGCCTCGACAACCACCGACTGGGACGGCACGACATACTGGAACGGGGCCTGCGGCTCCAACTACTATTACGTCGACTACAAAAAGGTGCGGACCAAATACGCTTACGCAGACACTGCCCGTTACAGTGACTGGCGCAACGGCGACTCGCGTTCGCGTCGGGTAGACGGCCAATGCGGCTGGGTACGCGCATGGAGAGTATCCGCCGACTGGGCCAACACCGGTAGCACCTGTAACTCCGCCGGAACCGTGGGGCAATACAACTGCGACGGCACATACACTGTCAGGTATCACCAACAGAAACGTACGCTTTCTTACTGTTACCCCGATATGTCCGGCAGTACTCAGACTAGAACTGAATATTGTGCAGGGTCGGTAGCAAGCCGTAGTCAGGTAGACGGACAGTGCGGGTATGTAGCAAAACCGACGATAAGATTAAGAGTGGGCGCACTTGGTGGGTCTGGTTCTTGTGATGTAGTAGCACTCCCTGCTGTACGCGACGACATAATGGTTAGTATAATAATCGAAACCTCAGATAATGGCGGTGCAAATGGCTCCGCATTCATTAAAACAGGCGATACAAGGGGAAGCGCGTCTTTGTGGCCACCGATCTTCGACGAAAGCACAGTCACACGCACATATATTCAGAGTGTCAATTACAATGGCAAGTTATATTCCACTCCACCGCTTAAAACAGATAACGCCATATATCAGTGGTAGATGAATAGAAAATAAAAAACCTACATAAGGGGGAATAAAAGCCCCCGACCTGTTAGTAAGGACGCCAATCACACACTAACACAAAGATGCGCCATATCGCATAGTCAGGGGCAGAATGCCTTGCGACTGCGATATGGCGTTTTTTGTGCTATATCATTGGTGTGATTGGCTCTACAAAAATATGAAAAATAACTCAAAATCACATTTTACAAAACATTTTATGTATGTCGAATGACTAAAGTTTATTCAAGTGCGCCGTTGCCATTTCAAGGGCAAAAACGGCTATTTATCAAGGACTTCAAGGAAGTACTTAAAAGATTTAATAACATTACCACTGTTGTTGATTTATTTGGGGGAAGTGGCCTGCTTTCGCATGTAACCAAACGTGAACGCCCAGATTTACGAGTTGTGTACAACGATTACGACTATTTCTGCAACAGGCTGGCCAATGTGGCGACCACCAATGAGATATTGGCTCAGATAAGGCCTATTTTGAATGTTGTCGCTCCAAACAAGAAAGTACCCGCTGAGCTACGCGCCCAGATACTCGCGATTATTGCCGAGTATGATAATGATGGTTACGTAGATTACATTACCTTGGGCTCGTCGTTGTTGTTTAGTGGCAAATGGATTAAGTCATTCTCCGAATTGGCAAAAGAGACTATGTATAACGTTATAAAGCGATCGGATTATGAGGTCACTGGGTATTTAGATGGGCTGGAGATAGTTCATGGTGACTATAAAGAACTATTTGAGCAATTCAGGGACGATAAAGATACTCTATTCCTAATCGATCCGCCCTATCTATCAACAGATGCATGTTCTTACGAGAATTATTGGAAATTATCCGATTATCTCGATATTCTAAAATTGTTGGTAGGTATAAAATATATCTATTTCACCAGCAACAAGTCTCAGGTTGTTGAGTTGTGCGAGTGGATAGATGCGAATAATTGTATCGGAAACCCATTCAAAGAGGCAGAAATGCGAACTCGGCAAAATATGCTTAATTACCATGCGTCGTTCACAGATATAATGATGGTTAAAGAGTAGGTATTTAAAAGTCGTTTGACTACCAATTAAGCGGTAAAAAAAGCGTTTAATATCGTCTTTTGTTGGCGGATTAAACGCTTCTGTTTTGAGGGTGCAAAGATTACGAAAAAATGTACATCTGAATTTTACAAGCTGTACAAATGAATTTTGCGATTATATTTACCGAACACCAAATAATTAAATATAAAACTACTTTTTTAATTTAGTTTTCCGCAAACCAAAATAAATCATCACACCTTATCGTATAACAAACTATTGTTTGAATACTTACAGTATAGTGACATTGGTTCGGAATGTTCTTGAATCAGTCTGTTGATGCCTGAATATCTATTCCTGAACATTTATTACAGCCATCAATACGACACATTAAGAAAAAGTATGGATATTTTTCTCAGTAGAAGTGTCGGCATCCCAATGCAGAGTGCCTGCTGGCATAAAATAGCAAAGTCAACGAATAGCGAAAAACATCAAACACGTACGGTAACATCATTCTTGCTGGGCTCCAC
>CAMWRR010000155.1 GCA_947176715.1 uncultured Rikenellaceae bacterium
CGGCAAAGAGGGTGTCGAAAAGATAGTGGAACTCCCGCTCGACGCACAGGAGAAAAAACTGCTCGACGAGTCGGCGCTTCATGTCAAGAAGATAATGAAAGTTCTCGACGACATGAATATGTTCTCTAAGAAATACGGTAGCGATACGCTCTAATACTCTGTGGCTCCGTCAATCCGGAGACCTTGTCAATCGTCACGACACTACTCGTCGTGACGATTTTTTTACAATATACGTATCGTGAATTACTGCTATCCGGTTACAATACACACTAAGACACCGCCACACGAAAAACCTACGCTATCTGCCCGAGACTTATTCCATCAATAGGGGTAAACACAGGCGCGATATTTTAACAAAAAACGGAAAGACCGAAACCGCCCTCTCCGTTTAAAGTATTACTATAATCCCTAATCACCTCTTCTCTTTAAGTCGGGCCTCTATGAAGCGCGACGTATAGCCGAGTCCGGAGCCGGCCACCTCGCGGGGTGTTCCGCAAGCGACGATGTTTCCGCCCTCGTCGCCGCCTTCGGGTCCGAGGTCGATGATGTGGTCTGCGGAACATATCACGTCTATGTTGTGCTCCACCACTACCACCGTATGTCCCCGTTCTATCAGCGCATCGAACGCCTTGAGCAGCTTCTCTATGTCGTGTGCGTGCAGGCCTGTGGTGGGCTCGTCGAATATGAACATCACGGGGCCGCGATTGTTCTCCTTGAGCAGAAACGAGGCCAGCTTGACCCTCTGACTCTCGCCGCCCGACAGCGTCGACGACGATTGTCCGAGCCTGACATAACCCAGCCCCACATCTTCGAGCGCCTGCAGCTTCTCCACAATCTTGCCGCACAAAGGCTCCTTCTCGCTTCCGAAAAACTCGATGGCCTCGGATACGCTCATGTCGAGAATCATGTCTATGGACCTGTCTTTGTATCGCACGGACAGCACCTCGTCCTTGAAGCGTTTGCCGCCGCACTCCTCGCAGACCATCTCTATGTCGGCCATGAACTGCATCTCCACCTTTATGACCCCCTCGCCGCCGCACTCCTCGCAGCGTCCTCCGGCTATGTTGAACGAGAACGACGACGGGCTGAGTCCTGCTATCTTGGCCGCCTGTTGCTGGGAGAATAGTTTTCTTATCTCGTCGTAGGCCTTTATGTATGTCACGGGATTGGAGCGCGAGGAGCGGCCTATCGGATTCTGGTCCACCATCTCCACGCCCGAGAGCAATTTGATGTCGCCGTCGAAAGAGTCGTATGTGGAGGGGATGGCGCCCGTCTGGTTGAAGTGGCGGGCCAGCAGCGGATAAAGCACGCCCTTTATCAGAGACGACTTGCCGCTACCGGAGACACCGGTTACAGCCGTCATGACGCCCAACGGTATTTTCACATCCACATCCTTAAGGTTGTTCTCGCGCACCCCTTTGATTTCGAGATAATTTTTCCACGCGCGCGGTTTACGACGGACAGCTATGCTCCTCTTGCCGGTAAGGTAAGCGGCGGTGTAAGACTCCGGCGAGGCCGACGCGAGCATAGACCTATCGCCCTCGAACACCACACGCCCTCCGTCTATGCCGGCATCGGGACCTATGTCTATTATCCAGTCGGCGGCATTCATTATCTCGGCGTCGTGCTCAACCACTATGACGGTGTTACCCAAATCGCGCAACCGCTTCAACACGCCTATGAGCCGTTCGGTATCGCGCGGATGCAGCCCTATGCTCGGCTCGTCGAGTATGTACATGGAGCCGACGAGTGCGCTACCGAGCGACGTGGCCAGATTGATGCGCTGGCTCTCGCCGCCGGAGAGGGTGTTGGAGAGACGGTCGATGGTAAGGTAACCCAACCCCACCTCCTCGAGATAACTCAGACGCGCCGTTATCTCGGTGAGTATGCGTGCCGCTATGGTACGCTCCGTCGGGGTCAGATTCAACGACTCCATAGTCTCTCTCAGACGCGATGCGCTCATGCGGACCATGTCGGTTATGGTGTAACCGTCGATGCGCACGTATCCGGCCTCTTTGCGAAGCCTGCCCCCTCCGCACTCCGGACATGGACGTTTGCCCGTATATCGGGAGATAAGGGCGCGATACTGTATTTTATACTTCTCCTTCTCGAGCATCGCGAAAAAGGCGTCTATCCCTTTGAAGTGGCGGCACCCCTGCCACAACATGGCGCGCTCCTCGTCGCTGAGTCTGTTGTAGGGGCGGTGTATGGGGAAGCCGCTCGCCTCGGCCGTATCTATGACACGCTCTTTCCAGCGTTTCATCGTCTCACCGTTCCAGCAGGCTATGGCGTTGTCGTAAACGCTCTTATTCTTGTTGGGAACGACAAGGTTTTCGTCTATCCCGACAGTCTTGCCGTAGCCCTCGCACACGGGACAGGCCCCGAGCGGACTGTTGAAGCTGAAGAGGTGCTCGTTGGGGACGATATAGTCGATACCGTCCTCGGTCTCTACGGTGCGACTATATGTACGCGATGAGGTTACGGTGCCGCTATGGTCCATATCGGCCACAACCGCCTTGCCGTCGGTCATCGACATAGCTATCTCCACCGAGTCGGCCAGACGCGCCATAAGCTCGTCGCTCCACTCGGAAAGATCCACACGGTCGACAACTACGGCCATATCGTCGGGCGAAACAGTGTCTATATCGGCCATTATCTCGGCAAGCCCGCATATACGGCCTCTATAGAGCATACGATCGTAACCGTCTCCAACTATGAGCGTTATCTTCTCCACAAGGGACTGTCCCGGCTCCAGAACCACGCCGGCGGCTATGACTATGCGTCCCTCGTGCTGTCGCGCCTCTATGTCACGTACCACGTCGGTGACCTCGTAACGCTCCACCGGCTCCCCTGTCACGGGCGAATAGAGCCGTCCGATACGGGCGAAGAGGAGCTTCATATAGTCGTATATCTCCGTCGTGGTGCCCACGGTAGAGCGCGGATTGCGACCCGACACCTTCTGCTCTACGGCTATGGCGGGGGCTATACCCTCCACCGTATCGACATCGGGCTTGTTGATGCGCCCCAAGAACTGACGCGCGTAAGACGACAGGCTCTCTACATAGCGACGTTGCCCCTCGGCGAAAAGCGTGTCGAACGCCAAAGACGACTTGCCGCTTCCCGAAACGCCGGTGACAACCACCAACTTGTTCATGGGGATGTCGAGCGACAGATTTTTCAGATTGTGCACGCGCGCACCCCTTATCTTTATATGTTTTTTCTCACTCATATCAATTCGTCCGCAACGGGCGTTAATGCAACCTGCAAAGATACGCAAAGTCAAGAGCAGAAACAAACCGAGTTCGATTATGCCTAAGGCCTCTTCAGTCGGAGATAGCGCCCGAGATATGATAACGTTTTTGCCGTTATTTAATTGTTCGGGCAACTTTACGAGCAATATATTGTGTGTTTATACTATTAATTTGATAGCACAACCCATTATTATATATTAATCATGTTGTAATAACAGCCCTGTTTTCCGGCCTCCGAATATCGGATTTTGTACTTTTTATCGCGTTATCATTACAACATCTATTTCCGACACTAATAGCCGACAACTCCGATTCGGCACCCGATTCACTTTTAAGAGGTGTTTTTACAAACTATCACACGATATATATAGCTTTATTTTAGTGTGTTATGGGCACATGACCCCATTTCGTATTTTCACCTTTGCAACTTCCCGCATTATTGGCTAAATTTAAATAAAAGCCATTTTTATGAAACCTTTCAAAGCTCTCTTATTTTTATGTATGATATCGCTTGCGGGGTGTGCCGACAAAGGTAGCGCCGAAACACCCGATGGCGACACACAAAGCAAAATAACTGATATTGCGGTAGATATAACATTGCCGCGTAATGCAGGCGTAAGATACAAACTTACCTTTACCGCCGCTGAAAACTGGAAAATATACCCATACGAGGCCAAAAGTTCATATATAGACCTTTCCGGCGATAGCGAAATCCGTATTTTGAACTCCGATTACAACATGGATCTCCCCGACTGGTGCACGGTCTCTCCGTCGAGCGGCGATGCCGGAAGGGCCGAAGTGATGCTCACCCTTACAGCCAACGACAGTCAGGCCAAACGCGAAGCAAAATTCGTTGTGGAGGCGGCGGGCGACAAGGTTATTTTCACCGTGATACAGACCACCGTCGATAAAAGCCAGATGCCCGAATACGACGACAGCTACGAAGAACCTCAAGACCCTGAAAATCCCGAATCCCCGGAAGACCCCGGCACAGAGAATACTGATAATCCGCCCCTTAAACCCCATATCACGTTCGACGACAACGAGTTCGCCCGCCTCTGTCTGCTCTGCTACGACACCGACGGCGACGGTGGAATATCGGAAGACGAGATAGCCGACATCACCTCTTTGGACGAGAGATTCGGCGATATAAAC
>CAMWRR010000156.1 GCA_947176715.1 uncultured Rikenellaceae bacterium
TTGAGCCGGTTGTGGCGGATGATGACACGACGGTAGAGGTCGTTCAGGTCCGAGGTGGCGAAACGACCGCCGTCCAACGGCACGAGGGGACGAAGCTCGGGCGGTATCACGGGGATCACCTTGAGCACCATCCATTCGGGCTTGTTGATATGGCGCGACTCACGGAACGCCTCCACCACGTTGAGCCTTTTGAGGGCCTCGCTCTTACGCTGCTGCGAGGTCTCGGTGCTGGCCTTGTGGCGAAGCGAATAGGAGAGCTCGTCGAGGTCGACCCTCTGGAGCAACATGTAGACGGCCTCGGCGCCCATGAGGGCGATGAACTTGTTGGGGTCGTCGTCCGGGAGCTGCTGGTTGCCTTTGGGGAGCATCGACACTATGTCGAGATACTCTTTTTCGGTGAGCAGATCCAGATCCTGCACACCCTCGGCCGCACCCGCCTGCACCACGATGTAACGCTCGTAATAGATGACCATCTCGAGCTTCTTGGTAGGCACGCCTATCAGGTAGCCTATCTTGTTGGGGAGCGAACGGAAGTACCATATATGTACCACCGGCACCACCAACGATATATGACCGGTACGTTCGCGGCGCACCTTTTTCTCGGTCACCTCCACGCCGCATCGGTCGCAGACGATGCCTTTGTAGCGGATACGTTTGTATTTACCGCAGTGGCACTCGTAGTCCTTGACCGGGCCGAAGATCCTCTCGCAGAAGAGGCCGTCGCGCTCAGGCTTGTATGTGCGATAGTTAATGGTCTCGGGCTTGAGTACCTCGCCGCTCGACGCTTCGAGTATCTCCTCGGGCGATGCCAGACCGATCCTTATCTTGGAGAAGCCGCCACTAACTTTGTTATCTTTTTTCAATGCCATGGTAAGCTGAATGTTTTTGCTTGAAAAATAATGTAACCTCTTATCCGTGGCCTCTACCGGTCCCTCTCATCCGTGAAAGGGACCGGAAGGCTTTTTCGGAGACAGTCTTAGTCGAGCTTGATACTCAATGCCAGACCGCGAAGCTCGTGGAGCAACACGTTGAGCGACTCGGGGATGCCTGCGGGCGGCAGATTGTCGCCTTTGACTATCGCCTCGTACGCCTTGGCACGGCCCATCACGTCGTCGGACTTGATGGTGAGTATCTCCTGCAGGATGTTGGATGCACCGAACGCCTCGAGCGCCCACACCTCCATCTCACCGAACCTCTGACCGCCGAACTGCGCCTTACCGCCGAGGGGCTGCTGGGTGATGAGTGAGTAGGGACCTATCGAGCGGGCGTGCATCTTGTCGTCGACCATGTGACCGAGTTTGAGCATATACACCACGCCGACAGTAGCGGGCTGGTGGAACCTCTCGCCGGTACCGCCGTCGTAGAGGTAGGTGCGTCCGCTTCGGGGCACGTCGGCCTTGGCCGCATACTCGTTGATCTGCTCGAGCGAGGCGCCGTCGAAGATGGGGGTGGCGAATTTGAGGCCCAAATTGCGGCCCGCCCATCCGAGCACCGTCTCGTAGATCTGACCGAGGTTCATTCGCGAGGGCACGCCCAACGGGTTGAGCACTATGTCGACGATAGAGCCGTCTTCGAGGAACGGCATATCCTCGTCGCGCACCACGCGGGCCACTATACCCTTGTTACCGTGACGACCCGCCATCTTGTCGCCCACACGCAACTTACGCTTCTTGGCTACATATACCTTGGCCAGCTGTATGATGCCCGAGGGCAGCTCGTCGCCGTTGGATATGTTGTGCTTTTCGCGTTTGAGATGCGCGTCCAACTCCTTGTATTTGACGATATAGTTGTTGATGAGCTGTTTCACCAGCTCGCTCTTCTTCTTGTCAGACACCCACTTGGCAGGGTTGACCGAGAGGTAGTCCACACCCATGAGCATCTTCTCCGTAAAGACGGTGCCCGCGGGATATAGCTCGGTGCCGAGGTAGTCTGTTATAGCCGCCGACTGTGCGCCGCCTATCAGAGACATCAGCTTGCCCACGAGGGTCTTCATCAACTCCTCCACATTGGCGGCGAACTGTGCGTCCACACGCTCGAGCAAGCTCTTCTCGGCCTGTTTCACCTTCTTGGAATCCTTGTTGGCGCGGCTGAAGAGCTTCTTGTCTATCACGACGCCGTGGAGCGAGGGAGAGGCCTTCAGAGAGGCATCCTTCACATCGCCCGCCTTGTCGCCGAAGATGGCGCGGAGCAACTTCTCCTCGGCAGAGGGGTCGCTCTCGCCCTTGGGGGTGATCTTACCCACGAGTATGTCGCCCGGGCCTACTATGGCGCCGATGCGCACTATACCGTTGTCGTCGAGGTCTTTGGTAGCGTCCTCGCTGACGTTGGGTATGTCGGATGTAAGCTCCTCCATACCGCGCTTGGTGTCGCGCACCTCCATTATATACTCCTCGACATGCACCGAAGTGTAGACATCGTCGCGCACGAGACGTTCCGATATCACGATAGCGTCCTCGAAGTTGTAACCCTTCCAGGGCATGAACGCCACCTTGAGGTTGCGGCCCAATGCCAGCTCGCCCTTCTCGGTAGAGTACCCCTGAGTCATGATCTGACCCTTGACGAGCTTGTCGCCCTTGCGGACGATGGGTTTGAGGGTGATAGAGGTGTTCTGGTTGGTCTTGCGGTATTTTGGGAGTTTATATACGGTAATCTCCGGGTCGAAGCTGACGAAGCGCTCCTCCTCGGTGATGTCGTATTTGACATGTATCTCGTTGGCGTCCGAGAACACCACCTCGCCGTCGCGCTCGGCCACTATCTGCACGCGGCTGTCGCGTATAACGTCGCCCTCCAGACCGGTACCGACGATGGGGGCCTCGCATTTGATGAGGGGCACCGCCTGACGCATCATGTTGGAGCCCATGAGGGCACGGTTGGCGTCGTCATGCTCGAGGAACGGAATGAGCGATGCCGCTATGGAGGCTATCTGGTTGGGAGCCACATCCATCATCTGCACCTCCTGTGCCGTGACGGTGGGGAAATCACTGTCAAGACGAGCCTTTATAGAGTTGGGCTCAAGGAAGTTACCGTCTTTATCTATAGCCGCGCTGGCCTGTGCTATAACCAGACCCTCCTCCTCTTCGGCCGAGAGGTAGACGATACCCGAGGGACTCATATCCACCTTGCCGTCTATGACCTTGCGGTAAGGGGTCTCTATGAAGCCCATGTCGCTGACCTTAGCGTAGACGCACATGGACGATATAAGACCGATGTTGGGACCCTCCGGCGTCTCTATGGGACAGAGGCGACCGTAGTGGGTGTAGTGCACGTCTCGCACCTCGAAGCCGGCACGCTCGCGCGACAGACCGCCGGGACCCAACGCCGACATACGACGCTTGTGGGTCATCTCGGCCAACGGGTTGGTCTGGTCCATGAACTGCGAGAGCTGGTTGGTACCGAAGAACGAGTTAATGACAGACGAGAGCGTCTTGGCATTGATGAGGTCCACCGGGGTGAACACCTCGTTGTCGCGCACGTTCATGCGTTCGCGGATGGTACGCGCCATGCGGGCGAAACCTACCGAGAACTGGTTGGCCAGCTGCTCGCCCACCGTGCGTACGCGGCGGTTGCTCAGGTGGTCGATATCGTCCACGTCGGTCTTGGAGTTGATAAGGTTGATAAGATACTTTATTATAGATATCATATCCTCCTTGGTGAGCACGCGTATAGACGAGTCTATGTCGTTCTCGAGCTTCTTGTTGAGACGGTAGCGGCCCACTTCGCCGAGGTCGTAACGCTTGTCGGAGAAGAAGAGCTTGTCTATCACGTCACGGGCCGTAGCCTCGTCGGGCGGCTCGGAGTTGCGAAGCTGTCTGTATATGTATACCACTGCCTCCTTCTCGGAGTTGCAGGGGTCTTTCTGCAGTGTGTTGGATACGATGGTGTAGTCGGCGCTGTTCTGACCGTCCTTATATACCAGTATGGTCTTGGCGCCGGAGTCGAGGATAGCGTCGATATGCTCCTCCTCGAGAATAACCTCGCGCTCTATGAGCACGTCGTTACGCTCGATGGATACCACCTCGCCGGTGTCCTCGTCAACGAAGTCTTCGACCCAGCTCTTAAGAACGCGGGCCGCCAGCTTCCTGCCGATGACTTTCTTCAGATTGGATTTGTTTACCTTCACCTCGTCCGCAAGGTCGAAGATGGCCAGTATCATGCTGTCGCTCTCGAAGCCGATGGCGCGCAACAGCGTGGTGACGGGCAACTTCTTCTTACGGTCGATGTAGGCGTACATCACGTTGTTGATGTCGGTGGCGAACTCTATCCACGAACCCTTGAACGGTAT